>QMPG01000261.1 GCA_003648455.1 Bacteroidota bacterium | reverse complement strand
TAATTTTCTACGATTAAGTAATACCAACAAATTTGGGAATTTCATTAACCCCAAATTTGGGTATTACTAAATCGGGGTTTCCCGCTTTGCACCCCACTATCTATCACACATTCATACAATTCATTTCATTTTTGTATGAATAAAGCGGGTTAATATTAATGAGTCCTGTATAAAAACTAAAAAAACGGCTTCTATAGTCAGGGCTTGAGTTTCTAACAGACTGAATATCAACATTTAAACATTGTTGGGATTTGTAAAAATATTCAAACCCTGACTTTTTAAACTGAACTCACTAATTACAATACCTTTTAATAACATTATAAGCATTTTCAATTCCCAACTCTCCGGCTTTGCTCATATCTGCACAGCCTTTTTTTGCTTTTTTTAAATAAATTAAAGTTAAACCTCGGTTAAAATAAGCTTCTTTAAAATCCTCCTCAAGTTCAATTGCTTTTGTATAGTCATCAACAGCACCAAGAAAATCTTTTGATTTACATCGAATATTTGCCCGGTTAAAATAAGCATAATAAAACTTTGGATCTAAATCAATAACAGTATTGTAGTCATTTAGAACGTCTTTAAAATCATATATTTTCTTTTCAGTTTTTTCTTTGGTGTTAAGAGTTGTAACATTACCATCAATAGTAATAACTTTATTATAATCGTCAATTGAATTAATATAATCAATCATTTCACTGCGAATGTTGGCCCGGTTAAAATAAGCAAATAAAAATCCCCTGTTAATATTTATTGCTTTATCATACATTGTAATGGATAAATTAAAATTCTGTAGCTCTCCATTTAAAATCCCCTGATATAAATATGAAATTTCTTTATTTAAGGGTGTTTTTTTATCTGTCTTAATACCATCTAATTTTGAATGCACTAACGAAACATCTACATCCTTATCTTTATTTGAAATAATAAATGTTGTGTAAGATTGATTTTTATTAATTTCTTGTGTTTGATAATTATAGTAAAAACTGTTTTCTTTTAAAGAATCATTATACATTAAAGAAAATATTGGTTCTAAATCAATAACAATTTTTTTGTTTTGAATTTTTCCATCAACAACATCTTTGCCGCTAAAGCTGTTAAAATCGTCGTCGAATTCAACAATTTTGCTATACTTTGAACTCGTATCAATATAACTCTCAAATAAAGAATCTTTTTTGTTTTTTTTATACTCACTAATCTTTTTCATGGCAATATTATGATCCTCAACAGCTCCCTGAATATCGTTAATTTGTTGTTTTGCCGATGCTCTGTTAAGATAAGCTACTGCAAAATCGGGAAAAATCATAATCGCTTTTGAGTAATCACGAATAGCTCCTTTGTAATCTTTCATTTCAAATTTAACTCCTGCCTTATTATAATACGAAAGTATATTTTGAGGCTTCAATTCTGAAACTTTGTCGTAATCATCGATAGCTTTATTGTAATCGCCTATTTCTGTTTCAACAATAGCTCTGTTATAAAATGTTATTGCATTATCAGGGTCAATCTCAATAACTTTGTTATAATCATCAAGGGCTTTATTATATTTTTTCATTTTATAAAAAACAATTCCTCTATTAAAATATAATAAGGAATTATGAGGGTCTAATTTAATAGCATAATCATAATCACAAATAGCTGCTTCGTAATCTTTTAACTCGCTTTTTGTAAAAGCTCGTCGGCTATAAGCCTCAGCTGAAAAATTATTCAAGCTAATAGCCTCGGTGTAATCAACAATAGCGCCTTTGTAATCTTTAAGATAATGTTTTACAATTCCTCGGTTAATAAATGCTCCGGGAATTGTTGATTTTAATTTTATTGAATTATCAAAATCACTGATTGCTTCTTTATACTTTTTCAATATCATTTTAGTAATTCCGCGGCTAATATAAACATTTGGGTTTGTGGGATCTAATTTTAATGCTTTTTCATAGTCCTGAAGAGCCAAATCATAATTATGCAATCTGTCTTGAGTAACCCCTCTAAAATGATATGCGTCAGGGTAATAAGGATTAATTTTAATTGATTTATTAAAATCATAATCAGCACCAACAAAATCTTCAAGATAATATTTTGCTATTCCTCTATAAAAATAAGGTACGTATAAACTGGGTTTTATCTTAATAACTGCATTAAAGCGTTTAATAGCTTCGGTATAATTCTCATGAAACAACTCATAACGCCCAACGCCAATATAATGAGCTATATCAAGTTGAGAAAAAGATAACAATGGAATAAATAAAAAGAAAATTATTATTAATTTTAATTTTTGCATACTATTTAATTAAATAAAAGGGTTATCACAAAACCTGAGCCATAAAGTTACTGAGAAATAATTAATAAAAAAATCCGTAATTAAATAACTCTATAAAAACCAAAAGTATTATATTGTATTGAAAAAAAACAAACTTTATGCAAGTCTTATTATACATATTGGCTTTTATTTATTTTCTCTTAATTCTATTATTTTTTATTGGCTGGATTAAGAACAAAACTTTTGTTATTGATAAAAATCAAAACAATAATAAAATTCATTGCTCAATAATAATTGCCACAAGAAATGAAGAGAAGAATATTTTATCAGTTATTGATAATATTACAAAACAAACATATCGCAATTTTGAGCTAATTATTGTTGATGATAACTCAACAGACAGCACTGTGAAAATTGCAGAAACCCGAGTTGAAAAAAATCCTCAAATAAAATTATTAAAACTAAGCAACAATGAATCCGGCAAAAAATCTGCACTAAAAAAAGGAATTGAAGATGCAAAAGGAAAGCTAGTAATAACAACAGATGCCGATTGTAGCATGAATAAAAAATGGTTAGCAACAATCGTTTCTTTTTATGAGCAACATCTGCCAAAAATGATTATTTCTCCTGTAATTATTGATGATGAAAAAAATATTTTTGAAAAACTTCAATCCTTAGAATTTTTGAGTTTAATTGGTTCAGGAGCCGGTGCAATAAATATTAATCACGCAATAATGTGTAATGGTGCAAACCTTGCTTTTGAAAAAAATATTTATCTTGAATTTAACAATGCATTAAATAATAAGTTTGCCTCAGGCGATGATGTTTTTCTAATGCTAAAAACTAAAAAAAAATACAGCAAGAAAATTCGTTTCCTAAAATCGCAGGATGCAACAGTATATACAAAAGCATCACCCGATTTAAAAACATTTATTAATCAACGTAAACGCTGGACATCGAAAAGCCGTGCTTATTATGATTTTGATATTATATTTACAGCTATCGTTGTATTTTTAACCAACTTCTCCTTGCTTTTTACTCTTATTGCAAGCATTTTTAACTTTCAATATTTTTATTATTTCATTATTATCTTTACAGTAAAATCTATTATTGATTTTTTCTTCTTGTTAAACATCTCATATTTCTTTAATAAAATTAAACTAATGATTTTTTTCATCCCTTTACAAGTGTTATATTTTTTTTATATTAGTTTTGTATCAATAATGGGTAACATCTCAAAATTTGAATGGAAAGAAAGAAAACTAAAAAAATAAAAAAAAGCAGTTCAATTGAATTAATTATTCTTAAAAAATTCATTAAAAATAAACTTGCCTTAATAAGTTTGTCGGTAATTGTTATTGTCATACTTATTGCAATGCTCGGTTATTTAATTACTCCCGACAAAACCCCATTCTGCAACGAACAATTTTTAGAAATAAGCACAAAAAAACCTGGTTTTAAAGTAAAAATGCTACTTGTAAAAAAAAATGAGAGAGTAAAAAAAAGAAATCTATTTGGGAAAATTCTTTGGGGCGAACAAAACCAATATTATCAAATACCAATTAATAATTTTGAATTTAAAGACAATAATATATCTGTTGAGGAATATAATGATGTTAAGGGTGATGTTAAAATCATAAAAAATATTAATCTGGCAGATATTTTGTACTCGTTATCGCTAAGCAAACCTATATCATTTAATAATAATGAGATTACCTTTTATGATATAGACAATAACAAACATATTGAAAAAATAAAAAAACTTAAACATGAAATACTAGCAAACAATATAATTGAAAGAAAATTTATTTTAGGAACCGACCGATTTGGCAGAGATTTACTGAGCAGACTATTATTAGGAACAAGAGTTTCGATATCGGTAGGTTTTATTTCAATTTTAATTTCTTTAATAATTGGCATTACTCTTGGAGCAATTGCAGGCTATTACAGAGGTGTTGCCGACGATATTATAATGTGGTTTATAAATGTGATTTGGTCTATCCCAACCTTATTACTTGTAATAGCAATAACAATGGCTTTGGGCAAAGGCTTTTGGCAAATATTTATTGCCGTTGGTCTTACAATGTGGGTTGAGGTAGCAAGAGTTGTGCGCGGTCAGGTTATGAGCCTTAAAGAAAAAGAATTTATTGAAGCTGGTAAAGCTTTAGGTTATAGTAATTCAAGAATTATCAGAAAGCATATTATTCCAAATGTTTTAAGTCCTGTTATTGTTATTTCTGCTGCAAATTTTGCTTCTGCAATATTAATTGAAGCTGGATTGAGTTTCTTAGGGATTGGTGTTCAACCTCCTGTCCCTTCATGGGGAACAATGATAAAAGAACATTATGGCTATATTATTGTTGATTTAGCATATTTAGCAATAATACCCGGACTTGCAATAATGTTGTTAGTTTTAGCTTTTACCATAGTTGGCAACAGCTTACGCGATGTTTTAGACGCAAGGCAAGTGTAGGAAAGTTAAAAGTTTGTAAAGTTTAATGTTCATAAAGTTGAGCGATAGCGAAATTCCTATACTTCGTTATTTAAAATTTATTTTGGTTCTTTTTAACCCGCTTTCATGCAAAAACGAAGTGAATTGCATAAATTAGCGATGGATAGTGGAAAATAAAGCGGAAACCGAACCGCCGGCTGGCGGTGAGCTCACGCAAGTAAACCCCGCATTAGAAGCACCCAAATTTGGGGTTTTAAAAACACCGAATTTGTTGGTAATTCTTAAGCGTAGAAAGATTATGAATTTTTCGGGTTAAGCCCAAATATGTAATTTCAAACATTACTAATAACCTGAGTTCGATATAAAATATAAAACACAGAAATTCAGAAATGAATAAGATTTGTGAATAAAATTATGAATTAATAACGGGTTATTTAGAAGAATTTTAGGT
>QMPG01000260.1 GCA_003648455.1 Bacteroidota bacterium | reverse complement strand
TTGAAGGTTTGTTAAACCTTCAAGGTTTTTAAAACCTTGAAGGTTTAAAAGTAACTTATCATAATAATCTATCGCTTTTTCATTAGCATAGCTTTCTTCAGCTTTATCACCAGCTTTTTCAAGGTAATGTATAGCTTTTTCTTTATCATCTGTTTGAGAATAATGATATGCTAATTCATCTAAATATTCATCAATATTCTCTCTATAAATATCTTCTATTCTTTGAGCAATATGATGATGCATTTTATTTTTATCATCTATTTCTTTTTCTATAACCTCTCTAATCAAAGAATGTGCAAGATTGTATTTTATCTTATCTTCTTTACACTCAGAACTCAGCAATTCTAATCTTTCAATATTGATAAGCATATTTTCAATATTAATATCTATTTCTTTGGGAAGTATTTTCTTAAAATCTTCTATACAAATAGGTTTATTGATTAATGCAAAAAACTGTAATACCTTCTTTTCATCACAATTAAATCCTAATTTTTCTATTCTTATTTTCAATATATCTTTCAATTCTTCAGGAACTTCTATTTCCTTAATAGGTCGAATTAATTCCCATTTTAGTAAGTCTCTATTGATTAAGCCTTGTTCTACGAGAGATTTTAGCAATTGTTGCAAAAAAAAAGGATTACCACCTACTTTTCTATTTATTTCTGGAATTTCATTTTTCAATGAGGAATCTATGTAGTTATCACCGAATATAGCTTCTAAATAACTGGTTACATCTATAATATCAAAAGGATGAAGCTCGATTACTTCTAATCTTTTTTTATTTTTTAATTGCTTTAAAGATGTTTCAATTTTATCAATTTCTTCTTCTCTTACACTGGCAAAAATAGAAAGACCTGTTTCTAAACCTGTTAAATTTTTGAAACTTAACAAATTTTCTATATTTGAAAGCTTATACATCAATTCCTGAAGAACTTCTAAACTACCTTCATCTGACCAATGAATATCATTAAAATAAATGGCAATCTTTGTTTTGTTTTCTTTTGAATAGTCTAAAATATAATTTGTTATATTTTGAATTAGGATACCTTTCTCTACTTTTGGAGCTTGAATAGGATTTACTTTTATTGCAGATAATGATTTATGAAATGGTAATAGTTTTTTAAGTTCAGGTCCATAAGATTGAATTAATTGACTTGGTGCATTTAATAAAGTTTCATTCAAAATATCAATAAAAGGTGAATAAGTTTTTGAAATTTTTCCCAAACAATTTGCTTCTAAAAATAATACATTCTGAAGCTGACAATATTTCTTGAATTCTTGATATAATCGGCTTTTACCAATTCCGGCTTTACCTTTTACAAGAAGCACTTTATTATTTTGCTTAACACCCAAATGAGATTTTAACTTTGATAGTTCTTTCTTTCTTCCAACAAAACCAGCACCTAATATATAAGCTTCTTTTGTTTCCATAGTTTCTAAGTTATAATCTTTTGTTAAATTCTTACTAATCGCTAGAATGATTTCAGAAGCATATTGATATCTATCTTGAGGGTCGTATTTTATTATCTTTGTAATAATTTTTCTAATTTCTGGATTCTCTACTTTTTCGATTGCAATATCTCTGTAGTGAATAAATTTTTCTTTATCTCTCAAAAGGTTGATAATGTTTTGCTGGTTCTCATAGAATTTTTTACCTGTTATCAACTCATAACATGTTATCCCTAATGAAAATATATCTGACTTGTTATCTATATCTCCCTTTAAAATTTCAGGAGACATATATAATAATGTACCTTTGGTTTTAGCCTTATCTTTCTTTCCCAAATCTGCTAAACCAAAATCCATTAACTTAATCTTATCTTTCATTAACATAATATTGCCAGGTTTGATGTCACGGTGTAATATTCCTCTGCTGTGGATAAACTCAAGCGTTCTGCATAATGAAATTATTATATCAAATACCTTTTTTCCTGAGATTGTTCCTTTCTGCTGTAAAATATCCTTTAATGAAATTCCCTCAACATATTCCATTGTGATATAATAAGAATCTTCATTCTCATCAAATCCAAAATCGTAAACCTGAATAAGGTTGGGATGTCTGAGTCGTGCCATGACTTCAAATTCTTTTTTGAAACTTTCAATAGTATTTTCATTTATTATCTTTTTTTTGATTGTTTTCAATGCTTCCAATCGATTCCCTTTTAATGTATCTTCGACAAGATAGACAATTCCCATTCCTCCTTTACCTAATTCTCTTATTATACGGTAACGGTTAGCAATGAGAATAGTATGAATATGTTTTTTATTGATCATTTCTAAATCCTTATTTATAATGAAATATAAAATCGTATATTATCATTTATTTCTTTTGTATGGGAACAACCACAGTAAACTTTGCCCCCTTCCCCTCTCCAACACTTTCAGCAGTTAATTTTCCTTTAAGTTCTGTCATCGTCAAAGCACTGGTATGAAGACCGAAACCTTTACCTTCCTTCTTGGTAGAATATCCATAAGAAAAAATCCGCTCAAGATTTTCTTTAGGAATTCCCACACCATTATCTATTATTTCAAATATCTGAGAATTTTTTTCTTCTTTAATCCGAATTGTAACTGTTTTGTTCTTATCATTTTTTTCGATTAGTGATTCCAAAGCATTTTTCAGAAGATTAACAAAAACCTGCATCAGTTTCCCTTTCTCAACTGAAATAGGAGCGGTTACTTTATATTCTTTGATCACTTTTATCTTATATTGATTAAACGAATCATGGAACATTCTGAGTACATCATCCATCATTTTGGATATTGATATTGATTCTACAACTCCGGAAACTCCCGAATAATTCTGTTGAACAGCTACAATTTCCTCGATATGATTAATCCCATTACTTAAATTTGAAATTTCATTTAGAGAACTAACTTGTTCATCTTTTAATAATTTCCCAACTTCTATCAAATAAGAAGGTAACATTTTCCCTTTTTCATCGGAAGTAATGTAAGTGCCAAGCTCTTCAGAATGATCTTGCATCAACTTAAGAACTTTAGGTAGATTATTCACTTTTGATCTTTCAATTTTTTCTTTGAGGATTTGAGAAGATACTTTTACACTGTTCAGCACATTTCCAACATTATGAAGTATGCCTGTAGCAATTTCTGCCATTCCTGCTCGATGAGCAACTTCTACTAATGTTTTTTGAGTTTCCTTAAGTTCGGCAGTTCGTTCATTTACTTTTTGTTCTAATATCTGTTCTTTTATCTTTCCAGCATTAATAGCTTTCTCATGTAAACGAGTGTTTTCAATAATTAAAGCCAATTGGGAAGCAATAGCTGCAAAAATAGATAGTTCTGCTTCTGTAAATTTTCTAACTACTTGTTGGCTATCAACATAAACAACTCCAAATCGTTTATCTTTTATTTGTAAGGGAACACACATTACACTTCGTAAGTTAAGCTCTAATTGACTATCTGTAGCAATATCTTCTTTAATATTTTTTTGACTGATAGGAATGCCAGTTTTTAGAACCTTTTGGGAAACAGATCTACTATAAATAAGGTCTTTAGATAAATTTTCTCCTTTATTGTTTCGAGATGATTTGATCTTTAATTCATTTCTTTTATTTACCATCATTAAAATACAGCGTTCTGTACTTGTTATTTCTAAAATAGTATCAACAATTCTATCAATAAGTTTTTGTAAATCCAGAGTTGAGGTTGCTACTTTTATACTTTGAAGAAGCATCTCCACGTTTCGATAATCTCTAATCGGGTTCCCAGTTAAAATATCTGTAATATGACTTCGTTTAATAAAAGAATACGATTCCTGCCAAATCTGACAGCAGTTACGCCCTGATACTTTGGCAATATACAAAGCTTCATCTGCTTTCTTTAACAATTCCTGAAGTCCTTTTGCTGACTCTGGATATACACTTATTCCAATGCTTAAAGTTATTCCTGAAATATCTGGATAAAAAATATAGGAACTAACAGTTTTAAGAAATTTTTCAGCTATTTGTTTACCTTGAGTTAAGTTAGTATTTGGTAGAATAACTGAAAATTCATCACCACCATATCTGGCACATATATCAGAACTTCTTAGAGTATCATTAAAAATTTTACCTATTGTTTTTAATACATAATCACCCGCATTATGTCCATAATTATCATTTATATTTTTTAAAAAATCAATATCTATCATTAATATGCAAAAAGATGATCCTTGTTTTTCGTGAAATAATATTTCAGATTTAAGACAATCTTCAAAATATGGACGAAGATAAAGTTTGGTAAGAGAATCTATATTAGCTTTTTCATAAAGAATAGCATTTATTAAAGCAAAAGAAGCTTGATCTGCTATCGCTTGAAGAAGATGTAAATTTTCACCTTTGAATTTACTTTCCTCAGTTAAATGCCTGCTATCAACATATAATATTCCAAGTAGTTCACTTCTTGTTAGAAAATGCCTTTGTCTTCTTTCAATATTATCATTTTTAAATAATTTTCTGCCGAGAGGAATACACATTACTGATTGTAGTTTCATATCAGTTATGCTCTGAGCTTTTGCAATATTTTCTACTTCTGTAATATCTGATACAAATAGTGGTTTTCTTTCTTTTACTACTTTATTAATCACAGTATGCGAAATTAAATTTGAAATTTGAAATTTGAAATTTAGTTTTTGGTATTGGGAATAGGGTTTTGGATTTATGGTGTTGTGTGTTATTCCTTCTTTTAATTTCTCACCCCTAACTCCTATCTCCTCGCTTCTCACTCCTAACTCTTCACTCTTAACTTTTAATTCCTCACCATTTTTATTTCTCGCAACTTCTATTTGCAATTCTCCCTGCTCATCATAGAGAAGTAAAAATCCTCTGTCAGCATCAATAAACCGAATAGAAAGATCAACTATTTTCTTATAAAGTTCGGATGAATTTAAGTTGTTCAGTTTTAAAACAATATTGATAAACTCGGTGAAATATTTCTCTCTTCCAGCCTGCCCCGTAGAGAAATATGATCGTATCGGGGTTTCCTGTTTCCTGTTTTCTTTCTCCTTGTTTCCTTTTTCTTTTTCTTCCATTCTCCTGTTCTCCTGTTCTTCCCTTCTCTTTTTCTCATTTTCACTCTCTTTCTCCTTCTCCCTTTCTCCTTTTCTCCCGCTCTCCCTTTCTTCTTCTTTTTCCATCTCTTCTATTTTCTCTTTATATTCTATTT
>QMPG01000259.1 GCA_003648455.1 Bacteroidota bacterium | reverse complement strand
TTTTATCTTCACTTAAAAGGTCGTAATCTATTAAATATGTAACTATGTCATGTTCAGGAGCAAGTGCTGTATATGTTATTCTATATACTGTATCATGTCTTGTTTTAAATACTTCATATTTTTTAATACTTCTTTGTGTCAACTTGTTGATATGTATGGTTTATTTTTTATTATTATGTAAAATGTGAATTTCAAATACTAAATCTACAGAACTTATTAAAACCATTGATTATAAAAAAATCAATCGCTTAAATATACTTTATTAATTTCCATTTTTATTTCTCCAGATGAAACAAATAATGGTGGTTAGACACTGCCACGTTCTTCTCGCTTTTCTTTCAATTTTAATGTGTAGTGTTTTGTTAGCGGTCATTATCTTATTCACCTTTATCAAAGATCAAACCCCATTCAGTAACAACAAAACCTGTTCGTTCGAAAAAAGGGATTTCTGGTTTTTCTAATTCAGTTTCATTTGAGTGTAGTTTTTTGACAAAATAGGTTAATCTTAAAATGCTATCAGGTTGTTTTGAAAAATTAAGCTGAATAAGAGGGTCAAGTTGTTTATTGTATTGTGGGTAAATTGCGTAATATTTAGAATTAATCAATATTGGAATCCAATGCTCAATGAAATCATTGATCTCAGTTTGATTAAAACCTGATTGCTGCAAATTTTCTTTAAAAAAGACTTCTAAATTTTCAAGTTCTACTACCCATCCTTTTCTCTTTTGAAAGATATTTGGCTGAATACTCTCGTAAAATAAGTAATTATATTGACCATTGATTTTTCCATCAGGTTCTATTTGTAAATTTCTCCATTGTTCAGGATATTCGGGAATAGAAACAACAACTTTCCCTGTATGTGGAAATGAGATATTTAAATCTAATTCTATTCTATTCTTTGGATAAAGATAAATATTTGGTTTATAATCAAGTAAATAGTAACTGGAGATAGAATAATCGGCATATCCTTCTATCAATTGAAATTCAGTTTCAAAGGAATACTCATTTACTACAGCCCTCAAAAAATAGTTGTCTGCTTCTATTCCGGTTTCAAATCTCCCCAAATTATCTGTAAAAAGTGAATCGATAAATATTGAATCTTTCCAGACGGAAAATCGGGCATTTATTATAAATCCGTCACCAGGATCATACATTGTGCCACAATTCAAATTCTCATTAATTGCATCAAAATCCTGTTGGTAATCAATTCTCAAAGTATCAAAATGATTTACTCCAATAAATTCAGTGTAACTGCTATTCTTGTGTGCTATTATTGAAAATAAAATAATATATTCTTCAATAGGTAGTTGAGTGTAACATTCAGAAACATGAATTTCTATTTCCCCGATTTGTTGTTCCTCATAGTAAATCGGATAAATATCACCATTTTCTTCTTCGGTAACAATAAATGTCTCTTGAATTGAGCCATTTTGAAATATCTCGATTGCAATCATAGGCTTTTCATCTGGAGATGTGGATTTACTGCAACCATAAATCATTACTAACATAATCAAGATTACAATTGAATTTTTCATATAATTTCTATCTCCTTTTTTTGTCCACTAAAGCCGACGTGCCACGCTCTTCTTGCTTTTCTTCTTGCTTATTGTGGAGTGCTTTGTTATACACCATCAATCACAACGAGGCTATTTCAACAGAATCATTCGTTTAACAGATTCTTGATTGTTTACTCTAATCTTATAGAGATAAATTCCTGAACTTACAGTTTTATTATGCTCATCAACTCCAGACCAAATAATTGAATGTTTACCGATGTGCAATTTTTCATTGATTAGTGTTTTTACTTTTTGCCCTTTAATATTGAAAACTGATAATTCTACATTACTATGATTTGGAATCGAAAAAGAAATGATTGTTTCAGGATTAAACGGATTAGGGTAATTCTTCAACTTGTAATTCGTAATATCTAATATGTAATTATCTGCGTTTATTTGCGGTAACGTTGATGTCATATTAAATGCAATCTCTGTGGTTTGCTCATTTTCTACCGTTTCGCTGTAAATAATATTATCCTCATAAAATACTCGTTCTGCATAAATATCATAAGTTGCGCTTGGAAGTTGTATCTCAAAATAACCGACACTATCTGCAAAAGTGAAATTTCCCGGTTCGTTATTTATTTTGATAAGTACATAATCTACAAGATCTCCACTATCGGTTTCCGTGATGTAACCCGTTATTTTACCGAGTTGTGGAGCTCCGTACTCATAAGGTCCGATGTCTATGATTGCACTTCCGTTGTTGTCTCCATCCCAGACTCTAGTGTTGTAATCTACATCGAATGGATAATAATAACCTATAGTATCGAAACCAGCATCAATTGCCAGGCTGCCTTCGATTAAATGGAAATCTCCGTTCTCAATATCCTCAAATATTTGTTCCGCCTGCAAGCTATCTACCCAGATATTACCACCACCGTCTATACATTCTTCCGGTAGTTCGAAATCGAGAATACAGTTGCGGAAGATGGGATTACCATTAATATTATGTTCGGTTAATTCTTCATTCCCAATAATTATACAATTCTCATAAGAAACAGTAGCACTCCAGATAGCATATTCATTATTAATTGAAATATTGTTTACGCAATACGGGTTATAACCAACTTTCAAGCCGTATCTCTCTCTATTAAAACAGATATTATTATAAACTTCAATTTCACCAGGAGTCCAAACTTCACCATTATTCGAAGTATTGTTAAATACTTTTCCCGATGCATATTCTGTGTAAACATCACACCCCTCAAAATAATTATTACTAATCTCTACATAAGCATCGTGGATTTCTATTCCGCAGCTTCCATCAACTGCAAAATAATTCTTCTTGATATATAAAGTGTCTTCCTCGGAAGCGAATGCATTAATTCCTATATCACAACTTTCAAACTTATTATTATATAAGTAGCTTCCTTTAGGTGAATCAGATAAATACATTCCATCATGATAAGAAGGAACAGAATCTATTTTATTGGCTATAAAATAAATCGATATGTAAGAAGAAATTGCTGTTCCATTATTAAATATATTATTTGCTATCAATGGAATTCCAGTATCTATATTAGAAATATATCGTATGAGAAAAAACTCTTTTCCAGATACATTCTGAATATTGGGATGCATAAATTCGACATAGTTAAAATAACTATTAATAACGGATATTTCGATAGTATTACGCTCTATGCTGACAGCTGTGTCGTTATCTATAAATGAACAATTCTCAATAGATACCTTACCGTTCCATACTGCAACAGCAGCTCGAACTTGCTCGAATAATGAAAAACCAGTAACAGCGGCATACTCAAAAACACAATGCTTAAAAATACTTGTTTCTGCTCCTTCAGGTAGATAAATTGTTCCCCAATGAAAATACTCTTCATCCTGCATTCGTGTGAAAATGATGCTGTCTTGCTCTGTACCCTCGGCAATTATTTTGCCTTCACAGCGAATAAACTTGGCTTCCGGTTCTTCTCCACCACTAAAATAAAATTCATCACCACTTAGGTCATCATAATAAGCGGAATTAAACTTTACTATCGTGCCTGGCAATATTGTAAGTGTAACATTAGAATTTACATAAACACCGGAAGTAACAAGATAAGGATTGTTATCGGGATTCCAGATTGTGTCTTCGGTTAGGTGACCACCGACTTCAATCGCATTTGCGATTGAAGAATTAAGAATTAATAATGAGAAAAGAAAAAGAATTTTTTTCATAATTACCTCAAAACTTCCCGAGTCGATTCGGTAACAACAGAATCAACCCGGGATTTAACTACAAACCATTGCGAAGGTTTAGTGAAAGAAATTCTCTATCAGTAACCATTCGCAAGGTTTTGCTATTTGATCAACAACATTTTTCGCATTGTTGTTTCTTTACCTGTTGAAATCTTGTAGAAGTAAATTCCTGATGCGACAGATTTATCATTTGAATCCTTTCCGTTCCAAATTACTGTATGTTGTCCTTTAGCAAATTGATTATTAGCAAGTTGTTTTACCTTTTGTCCTTTTACATTATAAACCGAAAGTTTAATATCACTTTCCTCAGGAAGAGAGAATTTAATTGTCGTGGTTGGATTAAAAGGATTGGGGTAGTTTGAAAGTGTAACATTTGCAGAAACAACTTCTTCATCGGAAGGTTCTTCGGTTTCATACAATTTGTTTTCCAAATCTGTTACTATTTGTTGGAATTCTCTGAAATTTTTTGGTTTGACCGAACAAATTTCCGGTAATGCTCTATCTCCTTCTTCGATAAGCTTTACATAGCAATATGCTTCATCTTTGAGAGCATCGGTTAGTTCTATTTCATCGGCAGGATTGGCGATAACTGGTTCCAAACGACTTATAGCAATATCATATTCTTTCATCTGCATATAAGTTTTGGTTATTACATCTTTCTTTACTCGATATAATGTAGTACCTTCGATAGTTGATACATTATCAATGTATTGCAAGAGAGCGTCAAAATCTTTATCGGTATAATTCACAATGAAATAGATTTTCTGTAGAGATGATGCTGCTTCTACCGATTCGGGATATTCTGTAATTATCTGCTCAAATATTGGACGAGCAGAAGCATAATCTCCATTTTTCATATCTTCGGAAGCAGTATTGAACATCTCTTTCCTGTGAGGGACTTCCTCACCCCAGTAGAAGGCATCTATGTCTGGAAAAAATCTTTCTTCATTGGAATGGTCGATTGTATATCGTGAACCTGAAACATCAACCTGATCAATTCCATTCCATCCAAATAATTTTAGGATATACTTATCTACATTATGAACATATCCTTCATCGATTATGTTGTTCGCTTCATCACCCCATGTGTAACTATCTTCATATCCGGCATATTCTGCCCAGCCATTATTGGAAACTTCATAATTTCCATTGACGATGAAGTATTGAAAAGAACCTAATTTGTATCCGATGATACCATATCGAGTATTATTTCTAACATTTGTATATCTGAAACGAATATCTCTGTCCCTAAAAATAAGACCACTTCCTTCATTTTCGTTGATCTCACAATATTCAATTATTGAAAGTTCATCGCAGGCATAATTCATATTTATACCGTTTCCGTTACCTGTAATAATCGTGTTTGTAATACTTGCCGGAGAATCATAAACTTGTAATCCCATTGCATTATC
>QMPG01000258.1 GCA_003648455.1 Bacteroidota bacterium | reverse complement strand
GTAAATAATAGTTTTATGGGAAGCTATGTCTATATTTTTCTATATTTTTGCATTTTCACACAGTCTGGGAATCAGAATGATTCAGCCGTAAACAAACAGCCTAAACCCTGAACCGATAGGTTCGGGCAAAAACAACTGACGACCCGACTGCCGATGCGCCTGTTACCTGCAAAATCTCCAAAAAAAAATCCGCTTATCGAATTAACAACAAGCGGATGAAAAATTTGCTTTGATTTTTGTCAAACAAACTTTAACTGATGATGTAAAACTTATTTCATCAAAATCATTTTCTTTAAAGAAGTATCTTTACCACTCTTCAATTTATACAGATAAACACCACTTGATACTTTTTCATTATTGGAATTAATCCCATTCCAGATAACTTGATGAGTTCCCGATGATACTCTTTCATCTATGAGTGTTTTCACTTTCTGCCCTTTCAAATTAAAAATTTCCAGCGAAACATTATCAGCTTTTTCTAAGCTAAAACTTATAGATGTTATCGGGTTAAACGGATTAGGATAATTCTGTTGTAATGTAACATTTGCAGTTATTACATTGTCATCATCTGCTGAAGATCCTGAATAATCATTGCTGATAATATACAAACCGCCAATATAATCAGTGAGATAAATTAGACCTGCATCATCAACTGCTAAACTTCTTGCCCAAACTGATCCAGTATAGAAATCTCCGATATTCTCAGGGCTTGTGGGATCAGAAATTTCAAACATAAAGAAATGACCTGCTGCCGTATAAAGATAATCGTCTCTAACTTTCATTTCATAAACAGGAGCTTCTCCAATCGGGAATTGAGACAGATTGTTGGGTAAGGCAGGATTACTGACATCAAACATCATAATAGTCCCATAGTCGCCACCAACAAATAGTGTGTTTTCTTTAATTGCCAAACTCCACATATTTTTATCAGATACAATCGAATAAGTAGAACTTATAATCTGAGGAGCATTAAAATTTGAAATATCTACGACATACAAATCTGCCGAACCGTTCCCGGAAATTATGCAATATACATAATCTCCCGCAACTAATGTATTAGTTACAGGTTGGAAACCACCGATAAAAGCATAAGAAACAAATTCTAGATTTCCATCATCGGCAACATTAAAGAAAACAGGACCATCCCAATAAGAGATCAAAGCTTTATTTCCATTATCAAAAAACTCAACATCGTCAGCAAGAGGAACCATTGGAGCACCACCGGGCATAAACGTAAATTCATCGAACATAGCTGAAGGATCGGAAATATTTATCCCCGTTGTGCTGTTTTGAACCCAAGGATCAGGGCAATAAGCGTGGTTATTATTGGCAGTTACATTCTCAATAAAATTAGATTGTTCCATTTGGTATTTTCCTGCAAATTCAGGTGAAGCAGGATCATTTACATCGATTGCATATAATCCTGCAAAACCTTCTGCGATATAGGCGTAACCGTCTGTGACATCCACTGCTGCCATAGTTCCACCTGTTTGGTAATGGTTACTTAATTCTGCATTTTCAGGATCGGAAATATCAAAAGTAAATAGCCCCGAACTCTGATGAGCAACAAAAGCTTTGCCATTGCTGACACTTACATCATATTTTACATTCTCACTTCCTGTTGGATTGTTGTATCTGAAAACTTGTGTAACATTTGCCGGATTGGATATATTTATAATATCAAAAATAACAGCTTCTCCGGTGCTTACGTCATAATTTGCATTTGCTAAATATGCATAATCACCTTCTACAACAATATCCCAATAAAATGCAGGATAAGTCGGCATCGAGCCTGAATATTGTCCTATTAATTGAATGTCATTGATATCGGAAATATCTAATATTCCCATATTCTCACCTGGTTTTGAGTAATACAATCTATCATCTTGAACAAACATCGTGAAAGCCAGAACCATTCCATTATCATAATAACTGCTTATTTGAGTTGGATTTGTGGGATTACTATTGTCAAAAACTCCTAATTGTAATCCAACTCCTGTTGCAGAAGTAAACATCAAACTATCATTAAAAACAACATCTGTAACACCGAAAGGCAATGATGTTACAAATTCAGGATTTGCAGGAGTGCTGATATCAAATACAACCAAACCTGACATAGAATGCACATAAAGATAATCTCCGTTTGTTTCGATTCCGTAATTTCGAGCTGCGTAATCACTGTTTTCATAAACCAAATTGGGATTTGTTACATCCGAAATATCCACAACATAAAAACCTGCAAACCACGAAACTACATAAGCATAATCATCTTTGATCTTAATTTCCAGAATTCCGGCAGGAATATCTAATCCTCCAATCTCTACAGGATTTTCGATATCTGAATAATCCAGAACTCCAAAAAATTCTCCTGCTCCCATAAATAGAGTGTCACCAACGGCATCGACTGCTGTAAGTGTTTCTTTTGTGCAGCGACCACCGAGAGTCGTGTTTTCATTCCTTGTGTTTCTTTGCTCATTAATTATAGAATTATTCCAATAATTTGTTTTGGAATTTATTTCGTTAACTCCAAATAACAGCGTTCCTGCAATGCATAATAACAGAGAAATTATGCTCACCTTTTTTCCGATTCTTAATTCATTCAACATTTTTTCCTCCTAATTGTTTTTGTTTGTTGATCTCATTTTTCTTAATTCTCAAATTTGTATTTACATTCTTCTTCCCATCATCGGTTGGGTTCTTTTTAGAATTTGATGATACAATTGATTTTACCTTTTCGTCCAAAATAGGCATAACCCAATTTTTCTTCATTTGAACCTCCTTTTAGTAGTATCATAGCAATAGCTGTGCCAAACAGAGATTCTGAGAAGATTAATCCTTAAGAAAAAGATGCAATCTGTTTAAAATTAGGAAGATAGAGAATTTGAAAAATGTTTTTTGATGCTATAATGGAGACTGTTGTTTTGAATGAATTGGAAACAAATATGTTTCTGGAAAATTGATAAAATTTTTCTTATTGTTTTCTAACTTACTGCTTTGGTATTAGTTAACAAAGATGAATCCATTTTGTTTCAGAGGAAACATAATTGTTTCATTTATTAGCTTTATCTTTCTTTAAAAGTCGGTAAATTTGTGCTCGTTCCAAACCACCATTTTTACTGGCTTCTCGAACATTATCATCAACTGAGGATAAAAGCTGTTTTACATAAGCTGCATCGAGTTTATCTATGATCTTGTTTTTATGAGATTTATATTCAGACCATTTCAGTGGTATTTTTTCAAAAATGTTATCAGTTTTTTTATCTGCAATATCTGTAAATAATTCAATATGCAATACTTCCTGACCGCAAAGTAAAATTGCTTTCTCAATTACATTTTCCAATTCCCGAACATTCCCCTCCCAAGAAAGCATCATTATATAATTCAGCGAATCGGCAGATATTCCCTTAATATTCTTGTTGAATTTCTTATTGAATTTCCTGACGAAATGATTGGCAAGCAAAGGAATATCAATTTTGCGATCTTTTAAAGCAGGAATTTTTATGTTGATAACATTTAATCTGAAAAACAGATCTTGCCGAAATTCACCACTTTTGATGGAATCCTGCAAATTTTTATTGGTAGCAGAAATCACTCTGATAGAAACGGGAATTGTTTTTGTACTTCCTACAGGGGAAATCACTCGTTCTTGAATAATACGCAAAATCTTAGATTGCAAAGCAAGTGGCATATCACCGATTTCATCCAAAAATAAAGTCCCGTAATTGGCGGATTCGATCTTTCCTTTTTTGTCTTTGATCGCACCTGTAAAAGCACCTTTGGCATAACCGAACAATTCGCTTTCCAGCAGATGTTCGGGAATTGCAGAGCAGTTTATGGCAACGAACGGAGAATCTTCTTTATAATTCTTGTGAATAGCTTTTGCCACGAGTTCCTTTCCGCTTCCTGTCGGTCCTGTAATCAAGACATTCACATTATGTTCTCCAACCATATTTATAATAGAAAATATCTCTTTCATCTCGTCACTGTTTCCGATGATTTCAGGGAATTCCTGAATAACCTCTTTACCAATCAAATCTTCCGAAAAATACATTTGTTTTGATTGAATTTCTGCAATCTGTTTAGCTGTCTCAGTATTCAAAACTGTTAATCTCAAATTGTAATATTTTTGTTGATATTCAAAGGCTTTTTCAAAATTCGCTAATTTGAAATAAATATCTTTAGCCCCTTCATAAATTCCCAGTTTCATCTTCTTTACATTGAGTTCTTCTGCTAAAAATATTGCTTCATCTAAATATTTGAAAACATTATCATAATCTTTTTTGTGGAAATAAACTTTGCTGAGATTAAACAAAATACTTGCTTTTGGGTATTTATCATTTTCAGGTAATTTCTCAAATGCTTGAGAATAATATTCCAAGGCAGAGTCGAATTTTTCTTGCAATTCATACACTTCACCAATGTTATTCAAACAATAAGGAATTCGTTTTGAGAGATTCAGTTTCTTTGAGATTTTCAGGCTTTTAAAAAAATAGTCGAGAGCAGATTCATAATTATTAGAATTCTGGTAAGTTACGCCCAAATTAAGATAAACTGATGCAAGTGTATCTACCGATTTTAGCATAATACAAATTTCCGCAGCTTTCAAATGATACTCGATCGATTTATCATAATAACCAACATCATTGTAACTTATACCGATATTGGAATATGCTCCAGCCAGATTGCTATTATTTTTTTCTTTTTTATATCCATCAAGTGCGATGAACAAATATTTTAGAGCCTTATCATAATTCCCAAGCTCATTATTTATTCTGCCTATATGAGCTGCGGTATTATAATGAATTTTCTTGTTGTCGATATCAGCACTAGCATTGTAGGCTAATGAAAAATATTTGACTGATTTTTCAAAATCGTTCATACGCAAATAGCTTTCACCGAGATAATAATAGCAATGAATAATTTTAATGGTGTCACTTTGTTTCTCGAAAACTTGCAGAGCAATATTCAGTAATTTTACAGCTTCCTGATATTTCCCAAGTTTTTTGAACATTTCTCCAGTTTTATAAAGGACATCAGCTTGTGCGGATTCATTTACAGTTTTAGAAGATTGCTCATAGATCTGCTTTAATTGGATAAAATTTTCTTTTGGAGAATCATAAAGAGATTCTTCTATTTCTTTTAGTTTATTCAATACATCATCTTGCTTGT
>QMPG01000257.1 GCA_003648455.1 Bacteroidota bacterium | reverse complement strand
AGAATTTATAAAATATTTTAAAGTGCCGTAGGTACGTCCTGTTTAAATATTTAGAAAGTTTTAAAATTTATCGGACAGCAATAATTATTTTATTATAATCCACCCTAATTTTAAATTGACCCCTTCCCATGCTGTTCGGAATTTGCAATCCCGAACTAATAACTCAGGTTAATAAGTTTACTTTCGGAATTATAAATCCAAAAGAGCAGAGTTCGCTATAAAACTGTATATATTCCTTAAATTGATTTCAGATTAATACACCAATTCTAAGTCCCCTTTTTCAAATTTTTTATATTGTTGTGATAAATAAGCTAGTAAATTGCTGAATGTTTTTACAGCAGAGTTAGTTCCTTCAGAAATATTTTTCTTTTTTAATCTTAATATTAATATTGCATACAGACCTTTTAAGCAAATTTCAATATCATTGTTTTTTTTGTCTTGGGTTTTTTGTTTAAAACTGTTAATGTTATCTGCTGCCTGCGAATAAAGTTGCTGATATTTGTTGTGTTTCCCCGAAATCAATAAAGCTGAATGGAACTTGTTTAAGTCATTTACAATGTTAGTTATAAATTGCAAATGACCTTTTTCTTTTATTCCTTCTTCAATCATCATTTGAATTAATCCTTTATACCAATTTTTTATTTCAATAATTATATTTTCTGGCTGATTAAATTGCGAAATAATATTTTTATTAATGATGTCAATATCAAAATTGTAAGCTCTTATTAGGTCTTCAATTTGCCACATATATAAAATATATTCAGCAATATTACTTTCCTTTTTTTCTTTAGCGATAATCATTTTTGATTTAATGTTTTAAGTATTTTGATTTATTAATTTTTCAAATCTGAGTTCACTCAGATAAGGCTTCATAGCCGTCATTGCGAGGGCGAAGCCCGAAGCAATCTGTTGATAATCAACACGTAGGTATAGCTTCTCCGCCAGCTGGCGGAGAAGCTATGATGAAAAACACTTTTCGGAGTAGTCTCTATCTTTAAGATTTTTAAAATTTTTGCTGTTTCAGGTATAGAATATAAATAAGGTTTTAGTAACTTTACATATTGTTGAGATAAATTTTACCAGCTTCCACCTGCTCCACCGCCACCAAAACTTCCTCCTCCAAATCCGCCAAATCCACCGCCAAAGCCACCGCTTCCTGATGAGAAGTCACCAAAACTTCCTCTGCTAGAGCCGGAACCCATCATGCCAAGTAACATCCAGAATGGGAGATTATGTCCCATTGACTGATGTCTGCCTGAACGACCAAAAAACACAAAGAAAATAACTATTAAAATAAATAGAATTGGCAACCCTGAAGATTTTTTTCTTGTAGCCTTATTATATTGTGTAGCTGTAAATTCTCCTTTTGTAAGTGATATTAACGTATTTGTTGCAGCATCTAAGCCTAAATAATATTCGCCTTTTTTAAATAGCGGAATCATGTCGTGCTCAACAATTCGTTTTGCTGTAGCATCAGGAACAACACCTTCAAGTCCATAGCCGGGTGCAATAAATGTTTCTCCTCGTTCTTGTTTTGTTTTAGGTTTAACAAGAATAACTATTCCGTTGTCAGAGCCTTTTTGTCCAACGCCCCATTTTTCGCCAAGTTGAAATGAAAAATCAGCTTTATCGTAGCCATTTAAACTTTTTATTGTTACTATAGCGATTTGTGTTGAAGTTTCGTTATTGAATGTTACTAACTTATTCTCTAATGCTTGTTTTTCTCTAACCGTTAATATATTTGCAAAGTCATTAACTAATTGCGGTGGATTAGGTCTGTCAGGAATTTCTTGTGAAAAACCGTTAATATTAAACAAGAATAAACCTGAGAGTAATATGATTTTTAATAGTTTCATTTGTTTGTGTTTTTATAAACTATTTATTTATAATTGATTATTTTTTTGTAAAAAATTGTAACAATATTTAAACATAAAAATTTATTTGATAATTATTTACCAAACGAAATATCATCAGGTAATTCGTTTACATCATCACTTTGATAGGGGAAATGCGTTTTTAGCTGTTCGCCAGCCATAGTAATTCCTTTTACCAAACCTTCTGAAAATTTTTGTTCTTTAAACAAACCTAGCATTGTTGTTTTGATGTTTTCCCAAAAATCAGCAGGAACTTTTTCGTTTATTCCGGCATCTCCTAATATTGCAAATTTTTTATTTTGTATAGCCAGATAAAAAATTACGCCATTTCTTTGTTCTGTTTTTTGCATATTAAGCTTGTCGAAAATAAAAGCAGCACGGTCGAGCACATCCCCTTTACACGACTTTTCAATGTGAACCCTAATTTCACCGGATGTGTTAAGTTCTGCTTGTTTTATTGCATTTACAATTTCAATTTTTTGTTCTTTTGTAAAAAAATCAGAAGTTCTCATTTTTATTTTTTTAAAATTTTACTTCAGGTGCTTTGTCTGCGCCTTTCATTGCTTCAAAATATGCTTTTTTGTCAAAATTAAAGATTCCTGCATATATGTTTTTTGGGAATCTTCTTATGTATGTGTTGTAATTTTGAGCAGATTGATTAAATTTTCGTCTTTCAACAGCAATACGGTTTTCTGTTCCTTCTAATTGAGCCTGAAGTTCTAAAAAGTTTTGGTTTGCTTTTAAATCAGGATATTTCTCAACCACAACCATAAGTTTCGAAAGTGCTGAAGATAAACCTTGCTGTGCTTGTTGAAATTGTTGAATATTTTGTGCGTTTAAATTATCTGCATTAATACTTACTTTGGTTGCTTTTGCTCTTGCTTCAATAACTTGTGTTAAAGTTTCTTTTTCGTGAGAGGCATATCCTTTAACAGTGTTAACTAAATTTGGAATTAAATCGGCACGACGTTGATAAACATTCTCTACATCCGACCATTGTTTGTTAACACTTTCTTGCAAATTAACCATTGTGTTATATGTATTCTTTGAAGATGAGTAAAAAATCAATAATATTACTACAATAACACCGAGAATTATCCAACCTTTTTTTTTCATAATTGTTTATTTTTAAATTATTTTTCTCTTTTATTAAATAACTAATTTTAATCAAAAATAGTATAATTTTTAGTAAAAAAAAAGGGGATATTGTTCCCCTTTTTTAAATGTATTTAATTTGCGGTTTTATTATTTTGTTGCATTCTCAAGTTTTTTAAGAATTGAGAAAATAAATATGCCTGATAATGTAGCAAATACAACTAATATTCCCCAGAAAACCCATAGTTGAACATCGTTCCAGAAAAATCCTACAAGGGCAACAGCATAATTACCAACAGCAGTAGCAGCTAACCAACCACCTTGCATTAAACCTTTATATTTTGGAGGAGCAACTTTTGAAACAAAAGAAATTCCCATTGGGCTTAAGAATAATTCTGCAATAGTAAGAGTTAGATATGTTCCAATTAACCAATTAGTGCTAACCAACACATTTTCAGGGGCTCTAATTTCACCAATATCACCGGGTGCATATCCTATAAGACTAAGTGAACCTATTAACATAATGATAAATGCACCTGCAGTAATAAACATACCAATACCGATTTTTTTAGGAGCTGAAGGCTCTTTCCCTTTAATTCTTAACCAATTAAAGAAACCTACTATTACCGGAGTTAAGGCAACGATAAAGAAAGGATTAAAATGTTGGAACATTTGTGGAGTAAAAACATTAGATTCTGAATAACTGTCTATTCTGTAATATGCCAATACTAAAAAGACAACAGAAGTAATTCCTCCAATTAATTTTGTTTTACTGCTACTTGATTT
This sequence comes from Bacteroidota bacterium, assembly GCA_003648455.1. Next base: position 1,422 of record QMPG01000257.1, on the reverse strand, counting down.
TTTAAATACAAATATTGCACCAATAACAGCTGCAAATATTGATAGGAGCCCAAATAAATCGAATGCTATATATGTATATTTCCCGACATGATCAACAACATAATCTCTGGCAAAAGCCGTCATTGCGGCACCATTTTGATGGAATGCCATCCAGAAGAAAATAACTACAAAGAAAACCAGACCTAAAGCAATTAATCTTTCTTTAGTTTGTTCAGGGCTTAGTTCAACAACTTCATTTTTATGTTCTTCACTGGCAGCTTTTTGTTTTTCTGTAATGTCGGCTTTTTTATAATATTTCTTAAAGCCTTTGAAAATCAACATTGAAATAATAAGACTAATTGTTGCAACACCAAATGCCCAATGATAAGATTCGCTTAATGCATTAATATAATTTGTAGAAAATTCTGTAAGGTTTGAAAAAGGAACACCTTGTGCAGTTGCTAGTTCTGTAAGTTTTTGTTGAACAGTCATAGCTGATTCTGAGCTGATAAGATCTCCACCGTGCCCGTTAAGAAATTTATGAGCTAGTGCAGGTATATCTGCTTTGTAAAAATAACCTGAACCTTTTAGAATCCAATTGCTTATTGCACCTGCAGCTGTAGGTGCAAACATAGCTCCAATATTAATACCCATATAAAAGATATTGAAACCAACATCTCTGTTTTTAGAGTATTTTGGGTCATCATACATATTTCCAACCAAAGCTTGTAAATTACCTTTGAAGAAACCTGTTCCTATCGAAATGACGGCTAAGGCACCAATAACAAGTGCTAACCCACCATCCATTTTGGTCGGAATGGCTAACATTACGTAGCCGAGAAACATGACGACAAGTCCTAAAGTAATTGTTTTTCCATAACCTAAAAATTTATCGGCAACTATCCCACCAATTAATGGCATGAAATATACAAATGCAAGAAAAATTCCAAAATATTGAGAAGCTATTTCGTAATCAAAACCGTATTTGGCCTGTAGAAATAAAACGAAAATTGCCAACATAGTATAGTAACCAAATCGTTCGCCCATATTTGCAAAGAGTGCAACGAATAGTCCTTTTGGATGTTCTTTTAACATAATTTAATAATTTTAGTTAATAATTAATTTATATTCTTTTTGAAGAATACAAAGATAAAAAAAAAATAATACCTTGACTTTTTTTAGGTTTTTATTTTCGACTTTTTTCTTTAATAATTACGATTAGTTTTTTAATTTTATACTAAGCTGAGTTCGATATAAGATATAAAACACAGAAATTCAGAAATGAATAAGATTTGTGAATAAAATTCTGAATTAATAACAGGTTATTTAGAAGAATTTTAGGTGCAAAGATTGTTTATTTCTGAATTTTCCTTTGGACTTAATTCTTTTTCATATAAATTTATCCAAATTTTCTTGAATTATCCCGATAGTACTTCAAAAATT
>QMPG01000256.1 GCA_003648455.1 Bacteroidota bacterium | reverse complement strand
GTGGTGATATGTTTATAGCACAGAATTTATAAAATATTTTAAAGTGCCGTAGGTACGTCCTGTTTAAATATTTAGAAAGTTTTAAAATTTATCGGACAGCAATAATTATTTTATTATAATCCATCCTAATTTTAAATTGACCCTTACTTAACCCGGAAAATTCATTAATTTTCTACGATTAAGTAATACCAACAAATTTGGGAATTTCATTAACCCCAAATTTGGGTATTACTAAATCGCGGTTTCCCGCTTTGCACCCCACTATCCATCGCTAATTCATGCAATTGTTTTTTTTAATACAAACTAACGATAAAGCGGGTTAATACAATTAAATTTTTATTCTAGTTCGTTATAAATATTTATCTCCTTTTTTTACAGAAATATCATTTACAAATTGTCTTATTTGTTGTTCGTCTTCTTTCTTGCAAATTAGTAATGAATTTTTTGCATCAACTACAATGTAATTGTCAAGTCCTTGTATAACAACTAATTTTTCGTCAGGAACATTTACGATACATTTGTTTGTGTCATAAGTAAGAACGTTTTTACCCTTAATAGAATTTTGGTCAGTGTCTTTTTTTGTGTGCTCATAAAGAGATCCCCATGTACCCAAATCAGACCATCCGAATTCTGCACAAAATACATAAACATTTTTTGCTTTTTCCATTATTCCATAGTCAATAGATACGTTTCTACATTCTGAGTAGGTTTTTTTAATAAAATCTTCTTCTTTATCTGTATTATAAAGAGGTATTCCTTGAGAAAATAAAGAGTTAATTTCTGGTAAATGTATTTCAAAAGAACTCATTATTGTTTTTAACGACCATATAAAAATTCCTGAATTCCAATAAAAATCCCCGCTTTCATAAAATACTTTTGCTAATTCGCGGTCAGGTTTTTCTGTGAAAGTTTTAACTTTGTTTATTGAAAATTTATCGTCCTTTTCTTCATTCGAAACTTGAATGTAACCATAACCGGTTTCAGGCCTGTTTGGTTTCATCCCTAAAGTTAATAGGACATTATTGTTGTCAACAAAATTGAATGCTTCTTTTATTGTTTTTTCAAATTTCTTTTCTTTTAGTATTAAATGATCGGAAGGAGCTACAACAATTTTTGCTTCAGGATTAATTTGTTGAATCTTATAATTTGCGTAAGCTATACAAGGAGCGGTATTCCTTCTTGATGGTTCTAATAATACTTGACTTTCCTTTATTTTAGGCAATTGTTCAATAACTAGGTCTTTATAAATTGCATTAGTTACAATAAAGATGTTTTCACAAGGGCATAAATTTTCAAATCTTTCAAAAGTTTGTTGTAAAAGAGTTTTTCCTATTCCTAAAATATCTAAAAATTGTTTTGGTTTTGAATTTGTGCTTAATGGCCAAAATCTACTTCCTACTCCTCCAGCCATTATAACACAGTAATTATTTTTAATCATAATTTAAAAAATTAGTTTTGTTGAAAAAACAAAATGTGTAAATTTAATGAAAAATTAATAATGAGTTAAATCTATTGTAAGTTTCTTATAACAAGGCGTTTAAACTCATTTCTAATTTAAATATATTATTACATAATTACAAATTATGTTTATAACATACAAATAAATTTATAAATACTTTATTATTTGCTATATTAATGCATATTTTAGTAAATAATTATTAATTTTATAATTATTAAATATAAAAAAATGAATTTTTTTTCTCACATGGGAAGATACACCTGTTTGTTAAAAAAGGTATTTTCTAAACCTGAAAAATTTACAATATACTACAGAAGAACTCTTAGAGAAATTGATACACTTGGGATTAATTCAATTGGTATTGTTGCAATTATTTCTCTTTTTATGGGTGCTGTTATTACTATTCAGACAGCTTATAATACCGAAAACCCTTTTTTACCGGATTATCTTATAGGATTAACAACACGTGATACTTTGTTGCTTGAATTTTCATCAACCATTGTTTGTTTAATTTTAGCAGGGAAAGTTGGCTCAAATATTGCCTCTGAAATTGGTACAATGAGAGTGACAGAACAAATTGACGCTCTTGAAGTTATGGGTGTTAATTCTGCAAGTTTTTTAATTCTGCCTAAAGTTATTGGGTTTGTCCTAATAATTCCATTTTTAGTTATAATAAGTATGTTTATCGGTATTGTCGGAGGAATGTTTGCAGGTTCTTTTTCGGGAACCATTTCTGTTCATGATTATATTTATGGAATACAGTATGCTTTTGAGCCTTTTTATATAACTTATTCAATAATAAAATCAGTATTCTTTGCTTTTATTATTACATCGATTTCTTCTTATTATGGTTATTTTGTAAGAGGAGGTGCACTAGATGTGGGTAGAGCAAGTACCCGTGCAGTTGTTAATAGCAGCGTTTTAATTTTGTTATTTGATTTACTTTTGACACAATTTTTACTTGGATGATTGAAATAAAAAACATATCAAAATCATTTGCAGATAAAAAGATATTAAAAAACATATCTGCTACTTTTGAGAAAGGAAAGGTTAATTTGATTATAGGTCAAAGTGGTTCGGGAAAGACTGTTCTTCTTAAATCTATAGTAGGACTACATAATATTGATGAAGGGGACATTATTTATGATAATCGAATTTTTTCAGAAATGAATTTTAAATTAAAAAAGAATATAAGAAAAGAAATTGGGATGCTTTTTCAAGGTGGAGCATTGTTCGATTCTATTTCTATTGAAGCTAATGTAATGTTTCCTCTCAATTTGTTTACCGACCTGTCATTCAATGAAAAAATTGAAAGAGTTAATTTCTGTTTAAATCGAGTTAATCTTGAAAATTCCAATAATTTATTCCCTTCCGAATTAAGTGGTGGAATGCAAAAAAGAGCTGCAATTGCGAGAGCTATTGCATTAAATCCAAAATATTTGTTCTGCGACGAACCAAATTCAGGTCTTGACCCTAAAACTGCAATTGTTATTGACGATTTGATAAAAGAAATTACTCAAGAATATAATATTACAACAATTGTAAATACTCATGATATGAATTCTGTTATAAGGATTGGAGATAAAATATTCTTTATTTATAATGGTGAGAAATCATGGGAAGGAGAAAGAAAAGATCTTTTCAATACAAATAATAAGGAATTAAATAATTTTCTTTTTGCTAATGAGTACATAAAAAAAATGAGATTTTAATTAGAGTTTTCTGGTATAAAAGAAGATCGTTTCATTTTGTTTAATTTTATTAATTGAGCATTAGAATTTTCATTTTAATAAAGCATTTTAACCTTTAAAATGAATAAATTAATACTTTTAACAATTTAGATATCAAAAAAAAACACTGTTTTACTTATTTTTTAAGTTAAATAGTCAAAACTTTTTTTAGATATTAAATAGTTTTAATAAATTATCATATATTTGTATTATGTGATAGTTTTCGATTATCAATGCTATAGACTATAATGTAATTAATTTTCAATATTTAATATTATGAGGCGTTTATTATTTTATTTAATATCAATTTTATTGTTATCAAACGTTGATGGTTTTGCTGCGGATAGATACTGGGTGGGAGGTGACGGAAGTTGGAACGAGCCAATTCATTGGTCTGAGCAAAGCGGTGGCAAAACTGGAGCTACAGTGCCAACTGTAAATGATAATGTTTATTTTGATAATAATTCTTTTTTTGAGAGCAATCAATTTGTTTATATAAAAAAACAGGCTTTTTGTAAAAATTTTAATTGGGATGTTTCTTCGTTTTATGCAATCCTAAAAGGAAAGAATAATGCAAAATTAAAAGTGGCAGGCTCATTGTTTCTAAATAAAGAAATACAGAATGAATTTTTTGGGGATATTGAATTTTCGTCTAACAAAAAAAATAACGTTATAATAGCCGATAGTCTTAATTCAAAGATTATTTTCAAAGGTAAAGGGTCTTGGGTACTTAAATCTGATTTAATAACCACAAATGATATAGTTCTAAAGCAAGGATCTTTAATTACAAATAATAATAATATTGATTGTTCAGAATTCAATGGTTCTGGTAATTTAGCCAGAAGTTTAATTCTTGGAGAGTCAAGCGTTATAATTGATACTTGGAATTTTAAAAATGTTGATAATTTAAATTTTGAAGCGCAACAATCGAGTTTGATTTTTAAGGCTAAGGTTGATGTTAAATCACTTAATATTACAAAACTTACTTATAATAAAATATCTAATAAATCAGGTAGTAGGGCATTTGCTGCATCTTTTGCCTCTACAGATGGATGTCATAATGCAAATAATGGGACAATTACAATTTCCGTTACAAGTACAGGAACGGCACCTTATAAATACGAGTGGATGTCAGGTGGCGGTAGTGATGATATAACACTTTCTGATTTATCACATACATTTGTTAATTTATCACCGGATAATTATTTTGCCGCTATTACTGATGGTTCTGATACATATTTATCACAAGGACTTACAATATCTAACCCCTCGGCTATTTCAATAACTCAAGTTGATTCTGTTAATCCTACTACCGCTGTATCAACAGATGGGGAAATTACTGTTACAACAGTGTCCGGTGGCACCCCGGGTTACACTTATTCAATTGGTGGAGCATATCAGGCAAGTAATAATTTTACAGGTTTAGCACAAGGCGACTATCCTGTTTCTGTAAAAGATGATAATGATTGTGAACAAACAGGTCCAACAATTCATTTAACAGGTGCAGGAGGAGTTTTTTCCTTAGATTCTGTTGTAACCCAAGTAACCAGCAAAGGTTCAACAGGCTCTATTACAATATACACAGTTAATGGCAACGGAACTGTTTATTTCTCAATTGATGGTGGTGCACATTGGGAAGCAGATAACGATGGTGGCGATGCTGATGCTTCAAATGGAATATATAAATACACTAATAAAGATGCAACAGCTCAATATACAGTCCAGGTAAAAGACGATGATGGAACAATTGTTTTTGACAAAAACCCGGTTAAGTTTAAAGGCGTTTTGTCCATAACTTCAGTTGATGTTACCGATGTTTCAGGTTGTTTTGGAGATTCTAATGGGAAAATACAAATACATTATTCAGGAGCGACAGGAACACCATACTTTTCAATTAACAATGGTACAACCTGGCAAACAGACAGTGTTTTTAATAATTTATCTGCAAGTAGTTTTAATATTAAAGTTTATGATGATAATGATACTGTTACTTGGGCAAGTAATCCTGTTGTTGT
>QMPG01000255.1 GCA_003648455.1 Bacteroidota bacterium | reverse complement strand
ATTTCCGGTACAATTTGATCTACATAAAATTTATGCGTTTTTCTTAAATATCGTACTATTGAATGTATTGAAAAATTATTGTGTTGAACATCAGTAATATAATTTTCATTAGAATATGAATTTACAATATCGAGAAAAAAATAAGTGTTAACATTATATTCATTACAAACCTCTTCAACCGATTTATCGCCAAAGCCAAGAGGAATGCCAAACCGGCTTATTATTGACAACAGCAAATAATTTTTATGAATTAAATCTGCCATTTTCATGTCTTTAGTAAATGTCATAACTTTAAAAATTTATTTTTCAAAAACTATATCACAAGTTGAATCAATATTACTTTGGTTCAATGCTCTATCTACAATATAAAATTCATACATTATTGTATCATAACTAAATAAGCTATCGTTTGCACTCAAAATTGTATACTCATATTTCACCTTAACATCAGCCTTTAATGTTTTGTTTTGACCTTGTGGCTCTATATAAGGTATGGTGTAATTTGAAACAGCAATATTTTCTATTTTTTTATATTCGCCATTTTCTTTTACATATAAAGTTGAAAAATAATTATTTTTATATTCTCCAATATATGGACTAATTGTATCTGTTTGTTTTAATCCAATATCACCATCACCGTCAATAAATGTAAATACTAATTCAACAGCTTTTGTTTCATTTCCTAATAAGTCAAAAGAATTTTTAGCAGTATAACTTTTAAAATGTACTTCTGGAATATCAGGATAAGACTGTATTTTTTTACAAGACATCATTATAACCACTATTAATATACTTAATATTAATAAATTACAATTTTTTTTCATCGTATTTATTTCTCATTAAAAACAAAAAAATATAGGATATATTTATAAATTATTTTGAGTTATTTAAAACAGTTTCTATTTGAATTTTAAATGCATTCAAATTTTCATTAATTATTTTCCACAATATTTGATAATCTACACCAAAATAAGCGTGAATTAATCTATTTCTTAAGCCAATAATTTGTCGCCACACAACTGAATTGTGTTTTAATATAAATTCATTTGGTAAGCGATTAGCAGCTTCTCCAATAATTTCAAAATTTCTTATAACAGCATCAATAGTTTTTTCATCATTAATAAAATCATTATATTCCATGCCTGCTGTGTATTGAAATATTTTAACACAAGATTCAAAAATATCTTCTAACAAAAGCCGACTATTACGTTTATACATATTGCAACTCATTTTTAATTTGAGAAAAATATTTTGGTTTAATAGCATTGCGAGAGACCAAATCTACTTTATTCTGTAAAATTTTTTCTAATTCATCAGCTAAATCAATAAACTCAATACCAATGGGCTCTGAAAAATCTACCAAAATATCAATATCGCTTTCATCGTTATTTTCTCCTCGACTGACAGAACCAAAAATTGCCAAATATTTAATATGATATTTTGCTTGCAAAAAAGATTTTTTTTGTACAATTTGTTGCTTTATATATTCTAATGTTTTCATGATATACTCAATAAAAATAATTATTAATATTTATACAAATATACAAAAAACTTATTTCTTTTGCTTATAAAATGGTATATCTAAAATTAGTCTTATTGAAACTATTTTTTAAATTTAATTAAATTTTTAATCACAACAACTTCACAAAGTTATATATTTGCTCAATATTTAGTAAAATCAAAACATTATAATAATGGACTTAGAAATTCTCACACAACAAACTCGGGAAATTGCAGTAACAGTAGGTGATTTCATTCGAGAGCAAAAAAACAATATTTCCCCAACAATTATCGAAAAAAAAGGAATTCATGATTTTGTAACTTATGTAGATAAAACTGCAGAAAAAAAAATAGTTGAAGGATTATCAAAAATCTTACCCGAATCTGGTTTTATCACCGAAGAAAAAACCTCAACAAAAAAAGGAGCTATTTATAATTGGATTATTGACCCATTAGACGGTACAACAAACTATATTCACGGACTTTCTCCTTTTGCAGTTAGTATTGCGTTAATGGAAAAAAATGAAATTATTTTAGGAGTTGTTTACGAAATAAATTTAGACGAATGTTTTTACGCTTATAAAGGCAGCAAAGCTTTTTTAAATGAGAAAGAGATAAACGTTACAAAAACCGAAAAAGTTGACAACTCACTTATTGCAACAGGATTCCCATATTATGATTATGATAAAATGGAAGCATTTATGCAAACGTTAGAATTCTTTATGAAAAATTCTCACGGATTACGACGTTTAGGTTCGGCTGCTACAGACTTGGTTTATGTTGCCTGTGGAAGATTTGATGCATTTTATGAATATAGTCTGCATGCTTGGGATGTGGCTGCCGGTGCTTTTATCGTAAAACAAGCTGGTGGTAAAGTTTGCGATTTCAATGGAAAAAATAACTACCTTTTTGGCAAAGAAATAATAGCATCAAACTCATTGATTCACAATGAATTTCTTAGCATTATAAAAGATTATATGTATAAATAGTCTTTTGTAATCAATAAATATTTTCGTAATTTTATATCGAATTTTTTTTAACATAAACAATCATGAGTCTATTCCGAAAAGCCGCTAAGCGGTTAGCTTTACAAAAATACTGAAAACTATGAATCTGTACGTCAATTTATTACAAATCCGCTAAGCGGCTATAAATTGATAATTTTAGTTTTTAGAGTAGTCTCAATCATTAACAATTAAAACTTTTACTTGTGAAAAAAATATTTTTTATTTTAATTAGTTTATTTCTTGCAACAACTGTTTTATCTAATAATAGCTTATCGGCATATTTTAGCTATGCCCCATTCTATTCTGAGCGAAACGGAACTTATATCGAAACTTACATAGCAGTTGTAGGTAATTCTGTTGTATTCAAAAAAAATAAAAATGATATGTATCAGGCATCAATACAAATAACTATGTTATTTAAAAATGGTGATGATATTAAAGAATTCAGAAAATACAACCTTTTTAGCCCTGAAGTTGAAGACACTTTAAAAAACTTCCCAAATTTTATTGATTTACAACGTATATCAATACCTAAAGGTAACTACAACTTCGAACTTACTATTTCTGATAACTATAGCGATAGCACTCAAAATTTTACTCTTTCAGACATTATTACCGTTGACTACATTGAAAACGATTTATGTTTCTCCGGAATTGAATTAGTTGATAAATTTTCAAAAACAAAAAAACAAAACATGTTAAGTAAATCAGGTTTTGATATTGTTCCTTATGTTTCGAATTTTTATCCCAACAATGTTGAAAAAATTGCTTTTTATACCGAAATATATAATGTTAATAAAGTGCTGGAAGATTCAAGCGATTTTCTAATCAATTACTACATCGAAACTTATCATTCTCGAAAAGCTCTGCATGATTTCAATCATTTTGAAAGACAAAGAGTAAGTAGCATTAACATTCTTTTTAAAAAGATGCCTATAAAAAAGCTCCCATCAGGAAACTACAATCTTGTAGCTGAAGTGAGAGACAGAAACAACAATTTACTTAAAACAAAAAAAATATTTTTTCAACGAAGCAATCCGGGAGTTGAATTAAATCCGCTCGACGTTGAATCAATTGATATAAACGGAACCTTTGCAGATAATTTTACAGATATAGACATATTAGCAGATTATATTTCTTCTCTATGGTCAATAGCAGATCCAACAGAACAAAAATTTATAAAAAATCAAGTCAAATCAGCTAACCTAAAATTAATGCAACAGTTTTTTTATAATTTCTGGTCGAAAAGAAACAGCACATCACCCGAACAAGAATGGATGATTTACAAAAAACAAGTTGACCTTGTAAATAAATCATACAGCACACAAATAAGAAGAGGTTACGAAACCGACCGCGGAAGAGTATATCTACAATATGGTACACCAAACTCAATATACGAAAGCAAACACGAACCAAATGCTTACCCTTACGAAATATGGCATTATTACAAAATAGACGATCAAACAAATAAAAAGTTCGTTTTTTATAATCCAAATATTGTTGGCGATGATTTTGTTTTACTTCACTCTGATGCTAAAGGAGAAATCGTTAATAAAAATTGGAAAAATATTCTTAATAAAAGAAATACAGTTATTGATGGACTCGAAGAACAAAACAACTCAAACCATTTTGGAGGACAATACGACGACGAATACAAAACTCATTAATAATATTTAATACGAAAGATAATAGCTTATAAAAATTTACAAGCTATTATCCTTCTTTACTATAATATGAAAAAAATACTTTTTTACATATTTTATTTTTTTTCATGGTTACTTTCAAAACTGCCATTAAAAATACAATATTTTAAAGCAGACATGCTTTATATTATTTTATACTACATTATATCTTATAGGAAAAAAGTTGTTTATACAAACCTGAAAAACTCATTCCCGGAAAAATCAGAGAAAGAAAGAAAAGCTATTGCAAAAAAATTCTATAAGCACTTAGCCGATTTATTTATTGAAAATATAACTATCCATTTTATAAAGGAAAAAGAAATATTAAAAAGAGTAAAATTTACCAATATTGAAATATTAACCAATTACTATAAACAAAACAAAAGTGTTATTGCAGTCTTGGGACATTACGGAAATTGGGAGTATTATCTGGGAATGCCTTTAATTACAAAATATCTCTTTGTTGGTGTTTACAAAAAACTCTCCAATAAATTATTCAACAAACTTTTTATAAAAACAAGAAGTAAATTTGGTGCTGAGCCTGTTGAAATGCACAATACTCTCAGAACATTAATTAAATATGCAAACGAAAAAAAATTAAACTTTGCGGGATTTGTTTCCGACCAGACACCTACAAAATCAGAAAGTCACTACTGGACAAAATTTCTAAATCAAGACACTCCTGTTTTTCTTGGAGTTGAGAAAATTGCAAAAAAAACAAACCAACCGGTTGTGTTCCTATATATGCGAAAAGTAAAACGCGGATACTACCAAGTTGAAATAATAAAACTCTTTGACAACCCTAAAGAGACAAAAGAGCATGAAATTACCGAATGTCATGTTAAACTTTTAGAAAAAATAATAAAAGAAGAGCCTGCATACTGGCTCTGGTCACATCGAAGATGGAAACATAAAAATCCAAATGATAATTAACCCGCTTTATTCATGCAAAAACGAAGTGAATTGCATGAATTAGCGATGGATAGTGGGAAGTAAAGCGGGAAATCCCGCATTAGAAGTACCCAAATTT
>QMPG01000254.1 GCA_003648455.1 Bacteroidota bacterium | reverse complement strand
GTGCCGTAGGTACGTCCTGTTTAAATATTTAGAAAGTTTTAAAATTTATCGGACAGCAATAATTATTTTATTATAATCCACCCTAATTTTAAATTGACCCGTTTTAAAAACACTAAATTTGTTGATAATTCTTAAGCGTAGAAAAATTATGAATTTTTCGGGTTAAAATAAATGGGGAGTGCTTTCAGTTCTATCAATATGTTGGTAGAAAATAAGTTGCAATTCAAACATAAGTCACGTTAGTGACGATATAGTATTATCTCGGACAATAGTAATTAAATTATCAAACACCAATATTTTGTAATGTTTTTTTTGCAGCATTTTGTTCGGCTTCTTTTTTAGACGAACCAAACCCCTCACCCAAAACTTCATTTTCAATTTTTATATGTGAAATAAAAAGAGCTTTGTTTGAATTTATACTTGATTCATCAAGAGTAGTGTCAAAAAGCACAGATTTTTTATCTTTTTGTGACCATTCAACGAGTTTGCTTTTATAATTTGTATCGGTCTCGGCAAGCTTATTTATGTTAACGTGTTGTTTGATTATCTTTTTAAGAATAAATTTTTTAGTTGTCTCATATCCTTTATCAAGAAAAATAGCACCAATAAATGACTCAAAAACATCTTCATATAAATGTTTTGAGAAATGTGAATTGGAGAGATTTGAAACAACATGTTTGTTTAGTCCGATTTTTTCAGACAGATAAGATAAATGTTCTCCGTTTACTATGCTTGATCTTAGTTTTGTTAAAAACCCCTCATCTTTGTTTGGAAATTTTTTATAAATATGTTCGGTAATAACTGCGTCAAGAATAGCATCTCCAAGAAATTCGAGTCGCTCATTATTAATAACATAACCATCTTTAGACATTATTGATGCTGACTTGTGAATGAGAGCAATTCGATAAAGTCTAAGATTAGAAGGTCTGAATCCAACAATATTTTTTATTGATTTATAAAATTTGTTGAATGAAAGAAAAAAACTTTTGAAAAAGGAAATTATCCCTAAATGCACTAATTATTGATTAAATTTTTTAAATAATATTGTAGCATTATGACCACCAAAACCAAAAGTGTTACTCATTGCATAATTAATAGTTTTTTCTTTTGCTTTGTTGAAAGTGAAATCTAAGTTACTATCAATTTCAGGGTCAAGATTAAACTGATTAATTGTTGGAGGTATGATGTTATTTTTTGTTGCAAGTACTGAGGCAATTGCTTCAATAGCACCGGCAGCTCCTAAAAGGTGACCGGTCATTGACTTTGTTGAACTAATGCTTAATTCATAAGCATGTTCTTTAAATGTTTTTATTATTGCTTTTGGTTCTGCAATATCACCAAGACCGGTTGATGTTCCGTGAACATTTATATAGTCAATGTCCTCGGGTTTAATACCAGCATCTTCAATTGCAAGTTTCATAACATTACTTGCACCATTACCTGAAGGATCGGGAGCTGTCATATGATATGCGTCAGCATTTATACCAGCACCTACAAGTTCTGCATATATTTTAGCACCTCTTTTAACGGCGTGCTCATATTCTTCAAGAATTAAAGCAGCACCACCTTCGCCAAGAATAAACCCATCGCGATCTGCATCAAAAGGACGAGAGGCTGTTTTGGGATCATCATTTCGGGTCGAAATAGCTTTCATTGAATTAAATCCACCAATTCCGGCTTCATCAATTGCAGCCTCAGAGCCTCCGGTAACAAAAACATCGGCTTTGCCAAAACGAATATAGTTAAAGGCATCACAAATTGCACTTGCTGATGAAGCACATGCAGAAACTGTTGTGAAATTAGGTCCTTTAAAACCGTATTTTATAGAAATATGACCAGATGCAATATTTGCAATCATTTTTGGAATAAAAAACGGGCTAAATCGAGGAGTACCATCACCTTTTGCGAAATCACTAATCTCGCTTACAAAGGTATTAAGTCCTCCAATACCGGCACCCCAAATTACTCCTGCTCGGTCATGATTTAAAGTGTCAAAATTAAAATTCGCATCTTTCACTGCTTCATCAGCAGCAATTAATGCGAATTGAGCATATAAATCATATTTTCTCGCTTCTTTGCGATCAAAATATTCTTTATAATCATAATTTTTTACTTCGCAAGCAAATTTTGTTTTAAATTTGGAAGCATCAAAGCGAGTAATGTTATCAGCTCCACTTACACCATTAATAAGATTTTGCCATGTCTCAGCAACGTTCTTTCCTAAAGGATTAATTGTTCCAAGTCCAGTTACTACAACTCTTTTAACTTCCATTTTTTATTAATTTAAAACCAGTTTAATTATTTTGCGTTGTTTTCAATGTAAGATATTGCGTCTCCAACTGAACCAATTTTTTCAGCTTGATCGTCAGGAATTGCAATGTTAAATTCTTTTTCAAATTCCATAATTAACTCAACAGTGTCTAATGAATCTGCACCTAAATCATTAGTGAAACTAGCTTCATTAACTACTTCGTTTTCATCAACGCCTAATTTGTCAACGATAATTGCTTTTACTCTTGATGAAATGTCTGACATAATTTTAAATTTTTAGTTTATAAATTAAATTTTAAAAAAAACTATTTACAAAGAAAAAAAAATTAAATAATATTAAAAAAAATATTTAAAAATTCTTTGAAAAAGTATTTCCCTTGCTTTTTAAGCGAGGTCTCGAGCGGATTCGAACCGCTGTCTATGGTTTTGCAGACCACCGCCTAGCCACTCGGCCACGAGACCAATATTATTTTGAGGTTGCAAAGTTATAAAAATCTATATTATATATACAAATTTTTTTGTTTTTTTGTGGGGTGACAAACCCAATTGTTTTATTTGCAGAGAGTTAGACTCACCTTTTCTATTTTACCTCCCATTGGAGGGTTAATTTTTGATACTTTTACTGTTGCTTTTATTATGCCTGGTAATTTTTTATGCAGGCTGTTTAATATTCTATTTGCAATATTTTCTAATAGATGAGATTTCTTTTCCATTTCATCTTTTACTATTGTATATGCTATCTGATAGTTTACTGCATCGTTGATATTGTCGGTTTTTGAAGCTTCATCACAGTCGGCTTCTATTGACAAATCAATTAAAAATTTATTACCAACTATTTGTTCTTCTTTAAAACACCCGTGATAGGCATAAAATTCCATGCCTTCAATCTCGATTAAACCCATTTTGTAAAATTTAATTATTTGTACAAATGTAAAATAAATTTTTTATAAGACACTTTCTATAAACGAGAAATATTTCTATTAGCTTTCAATTTTTTTTATTTAACTTTGAATTCTTTTTTTAAATTAATCAATCATTATCTGAAAATGAAGAATAAAAACGAAAATCAAACAAACGACTCAAAAAATTCTTTAAATTTTATCCAATCTATTATTGATGAAGACCTAAAAACAGGTAGGAGAACAGAGGTACATACTCGATTTCCTCCTGAACCAAACGGATATCTTCATATAGGTCATGCAAAATCAATTTGCTTAAATTTTGGTTTAGCTCAACAGTATAATGGTATGTGTAATTTACGTTTCGATGATACTAATCCGACTAAAGAAGATGTTGAGTATGTTGATTCAATAAAAGAAGATGTACATTGGTTAGGTTTTGATTGGGAAGACAGAATGTTTTATGCTTCTGATTATTTTGAAAAATTATACCAGTATGCTGTACAATTAATTAAATCGGGGCATGCTTATGTTTGCGAATTAAGTAGTGATGAGATAAAAGAGTATAGAGGAACACCAACAAGACCGGGAAAAGAAAGTCCTTATCGAAATCGTTCGGTTGAAGAAAATCTTTTGCTTTTTGAACAAATGCGTGAAGGGAAATTTGAAGAAGGAACACATTCTTTAAGAGCAAAAATTGACATGGCTTCACCAAATATGCACATGCGCGACCCAATTGTTTATAGAATAAAAAAACAACATCATCATAGAACTGGCGACAAATGGTGTATTTACCCAATGTATGATTTTGCTCACGGAATTTCTGATGCTATTGAAGGTATTACTCATTCAATTTGTACTCTTGAGTTTGAAGTTCATCGTCCTTTATACGACTGGTTTCTTATTGCTTTAAATATTGATCCTCGACCTCAACAGATTGAATTTGCCAGACTTAATTTGAGTTATACTGTTATGAGTAAACGAAAATTGATGGAGCTTGTTGACGAAAAGTTGGTTGATGGATGGGACGACCCACGAATGCCTACTGTTTCAGGTTTGAGACGACGTGGATATACTGCTGCATCAATAAGAAATTTTGCAAATACAATTGGTGTTGCTAAGCGCGATAATGTTATTGATGTTGCTTTGTTAGAGCATAGTGTTCGCGAAGATTTAAATAAAGTTGCAAATCGTGTAATGAGTGTTTTAAATCCTTTAAAGGTTGTTATTGATAATTACCCCGATGATTTGGAAGAGGAGATTGATGCAATAAATAATCCTGAAGATGCAAGTAAAGGTAGCAGAAAAGTACCATTTTCAAAAGAGATATATATTGAGCGAGATGATTTTATGGAAGAGGCTCCAAAGAAATTTTTCCGCTTAGCTCCCGGAAGAGAAGTTCGTTTGCGTTATGCTTATTATATAACTTGTGTTGATGTTGTGAAAGATGATAATACAGGGGAGATTGTTGAATTACATTGTACTTACGATCCCGAAACAAAAGGTGGTTCATCTCCTGACGGAAGAAAAGTTAAAGGTACTTTGCACTGGGTCTCGGCAAAACATGCCTTAGATGCTGAAGTTAGATTATACGACAGATTATTTGTTGATGAGGATCCTGCAGGCAAGAAAGATGTAGATTTTAAAGAATTTTTAAATAAAGATTCGTTAACAATTTTAAATAATTGTAAAGTTGAACCATGTTTGAAAGATGCTGCTAACGGCACTTCATTTCAATTTGAAAGGCTTGGATATTTCTGTATTGATAAAGATTCAACTCCTGATAAACTGTTGTTTAACAGAACAGTTGCTTTGCGCGATTCTTGGTCAAAAATGAACAAGAAATAATAACCTGAGCTGTGATAATATTTTATATCGAACTCAGGTTAATAAAAAGAGAATATAAAAAAATAAAGCCCAAAGTAGCAAGTTTTGGGGGGTCAATTTAAAATTAGGGTGGATTATAATAAAATAATTATTGCTGTCCGATAAATTTTAAAACTTTCTAAATATTTAAACAGGACGTACCTACGGCACTTTAAAATATTTTATAAATTCT
>QMPG01000253.1 GCA_003648455.1 Bacteroidota bacterium | reverse complement strand
TTTGAAACAAAATATAAAACAGGTTTTTTTGTAGATTGGAGGGTTTGCGACAGACTGAAAAAGAAATTAATGAATAAATGGGATTATGTGCTTGATACAAATATTAAAAATCAACCCAAAATGGCAACGGCATATGCTATTAGGGAAGGCATGGAGCAAGCCGTTTCTCAACCTTTTAGTGTTGTTCCTTTTTTCGATCCGGGTATTTGGGGAGGACAATGGATGCGTGAAGTTTGTGATCTTCCCAAAGAACCTGATAATTACGCATGGTGTATTAATTGCATTCCCGAAGAAAATAGTATTTACCTTGGTTTCGGTGATATTAATTTTGAAATACCTTCAATAAATGTTGTTTTTGCAAAACCTGTTAAATTATTAGGGGATCCTGTTCACGCACGCTTTGGCGATGAATTTCCAATTCGTTTTGATTTTTTGGATACAATGGATGGTGGTAATTTAAGTCTTCAGGTTCATCCTCTTACTGAATATATTCAGGAAAATTTCGGAATTCATTATACTCAAGATGAAAGCTATTATATATTGGATGCCAAAGAAGATGCTTCTGTTTATCTGGGTCTCAAAGAAGGTGTAGATAACGATAAAATGATAAGTGAGCTTGAAAATGCCGAAAGAAACGGAATTTGTTTTGAAGCGGAAAATCATGTAAATAAATGGCCTGCCAAGAAACATGATCATTTTTTAATACCCGGCGGAACAGTTCATTGTTCAGGTAAAAACAGTATGGTTCTTGAAATAAGTGCAACTCCATATATTTTTACTTTTAAACTATGGGATTGGGGACGAATAAATTCTGATGGAAAGCCTAGACCAATTAATATTAAACACGGCAAAAATGTAATACAATGGAATAGAACAACCAATTGGGTAAAAGAACAACTAATAAATAGAGTTGTGAAAATTGGTGAAGGTGATGGTTGGATTGAAGAAAAAACAGGCTTACATGAAAGAGAATTTATCGAAACTCGACGACATTGGTTCACAAAAACCGTATTGCACAAAACAAATGGTAGTGTAAATGTTTTAGTTTTAATTGAGGGAAGAGAAGCAATTGTTGAAAGTCCTTCAAATAAATTTGAACCTTTTGTTGTTCATTATGCCGAAACATTTATTGTTCCTGATAATGTTAAAGAATATACTATTCGTCCTTATGGCGAAAGTCAAGGGAAAAAAATTGCTACTATTAAAGCTTATATTAGATTCTAAAAAAAAATAAATTATGTCAAAAAAATCTGCTAAAATTATTTTGCCCGTATTTATGAGTTTCTTTGTAATGGGATTTGTAGATATTGTTGGTATTTCAACAGCTTATGTTAAAAATGATTTTCATTTAAATAATACAACAGCTCAACTTTTACCTATGATGGTATTTGTTTGGTTTGCTTTATTATCAGTGCCTGTAGGAGTTTTTCAAGATAAATATGGTAAAAAAAGAACGTTAAATATTGGAATTGCAATTACAGCTATAGCTATGCTTATCCCTTTTGTTGCTTATTCCTTTCCTTTAGTATTACTCTCTTTTGTTTTAATTGGTATTGGAAATACAATTATTCAAGTTTCTGCTAATCCGTTGCTTCACGACGTTTCTACTCAAAAAGCCTACTCCAGCAATATGAGCTTATCACAATTTGTGAAAGCTATTGCTTCATTATTAGGTCCAATTGTAACTACATATCTGGCAACTCAATTTGGCGATTGGAGATTAGTATTTATTGTCTATGCTTTTACTTCTGTTATTGCTTATTTATGGCTTCGTTTTTCTTTTATTGAAGAAAGTCAATCTAAACGTGACAGGGCTACAATAAAATCTTGTTTAGCATTACTGAAAAATAAATTCGTCTTGCTTATGGTTATCGCAATATTGCTTATTGTAGGTATTGATGTGGGAATGAATACAAATATTGCATTGCTTTTGATTGAACGATTTGGTATTTCTACAGAAGATGCAAGTATTGGTATTAAGGTTTATTTTGGAGCTCTAATAATTTCCAGATTCTTTGGAGCTATGATATTAAGAATAATGAATCCTAAGAAATTTTTGTTGTCATCAGTTATAGTTTCTATAATAGGATTTTTTGGCTTATTTGTTTCTCAAAATTTATGGATGTCTGAAATTAGCGTTCTATTAATTGGTCTTGGAATTGCTAATACTTTCCCTATAATTTTTGCTGCAACAATAGAAAAAATGCCTGATAGAGCAAACGAGATTTCCGGTCTTATGATTATGTCTGTTTGTGGTGGAGCAATATTCCCATTCGTAATGGGTGTTGTCTCTGATATGTTTAGCTCATTGTCAAGCATGTATGTACTTATAGGATGTGTTACTTATGTTCTTTTTGCATCATTGTTTATTCTGAAAAAAGCCTGATTATTTATAAGCTTAATTAAATGAAAATAGTATTTTTTCTTTCAGTATTTTTTCTTTTGGGATTTATTGCATGTGAAAATATCCAAAAGGCAGTCGATGATATTAATAATAATATCCTATCTCTTGATGAATTATCTGCAAAATGGGTTTTACCCGGGAGTTGATGATAATTAGTTGAGTAATAGTAATCTGGACTTCCATGGAAAATTATACCATGTATTATATGGTGGAAAATATTATACTATTGAAAATATTAATGGACAAAATCGAATGATTGAAGAAAAATAAAAATTGATTGTAAAAAAATAAAATTATGAGAAAAGTACTAAGCTTATTATTCATTTTCACTACAACAATTGTTTATTCCCAAAAAAATCAGCCTGTCGATTATGTTGATCCAATGATTGGAACTTCAACATCAAGATGGATGCTTTTCCCGGGCGCCAGCATGCCATTTGGGATGGTGAAATTAAGTCCTGATAATCAGAAATTGGGATGGAAAGCCGGTTATGAATACAATATTTATAATATTGCAGGGTTCAGCCATATTCATTCATGGGTTATGGGTGGTTTATTAACGATGCCAACAACCGGTAAACTGAAAATAATTCCCGGCGATGAAGATAATCCTGATAACGGTTACCGTAGCAGATTTAAACACGAAAACGAAACAGCTACACCAGGATATTATTCAGTGTTTCTTGATGATTATAAAATTAAAACTGAATTAACTACAACAACAAGGGCAGGGTTTCAAAAATATACTTTCCCAAAATCTGATGAGGCACGTATTCTTTTCGATTTAAAAACTCCAACAGAATATGGCTATGTGGTCGATTGGGCTTATGTGAAAAAAGTAAGCAATACAGAAATTGAAGGTTATTCAAAACAAAAAACATTTGATACTTTCTCCCAATTAAATAATGAATACATCATTCATTTTGTAATTAGAACCGATAAACCTTTCGATTCTTTCGGAGGTTGGGTTGTTGATACTGAAGATCGTCCTGCAGATTCTCCTTTGCCTTACAATACTCCTTTAAAACATAAGGATGATATAATAAAAATGAATACAGATGAAATTAATGGAAGAGGTGATGTTGGTTTCTTTTTTAATTACAAAACAAAAGAAAATGAAGTAATTAAAGTCCAGACTGCTATTTCGCTTGTTAGTATTGAACAAGCCAGATTAAATCTGGAAAAAGAAATGACACCATTTAACTGGGATTTTAATGCTGCGAAAAATAATGCTCGTCAAACATGGAACAAACTTTTAAGCAAAATTGAAATAGAAGGGGGAACAGAATTAGACAAAAAAAAGTTTTACACTAACCTTTATCGTTCTTATAGTGCTCGTACAATTTGGAGTGATGTAAATGGTAAATATGTTGATATGTGTGAGCAAATTGTCCAACTTAAAAACAAGAAATCACCAATATATGGTTGCGATGCTTTTTGGAATACATTCTGGAACTTGAATCAACTTTGGGCATTAATAACTCCTGAAGTTACCAATTCATGGGTGAAATCATTAATTGAAATAAACGACCGTGGTGGCTGGCTGCCTAAAGGACCTGCAAGTATTGAGTATTCGAGCATAATGGTTGCATCTCACGAAGTGGCTTTAATAAATAGTGCTTATCAAAAAGGTATTAGAAATTATGATGTTGAAAAAGCTTATCAAGCTATGAAGCATGTTCAGATGGAGCCTGGCAAAGCACATGAGTGTGGTGGACTGGTTGGAAACCGCCAGTTAAAACCATACATGAAACTTGGATATGTTCCACACGGAAAGGGAACTGAAAAATATTTTTTTGGTAACAGTGAAGAAGGACCGGTTTCTAATACTCTTGAATATGCATTTGATGATTGGAATGTATCACAAATGGCTAAAGCACTCGGTAAAACTAAAGATTATGAATATTTCAAAAAACGTTCTTACAATTACAAAAATGTTTTTGATTCTACGCAAGGTTATATGAGGGCAAAAAATGCAGATGGATCTTGGGTTGAAACATATAGCTCTTTTGGTAACGAGGTTAGATCTGATGCATGGAAAGGAACAGGTTTTATTGAAGGAAATTCTTGGCAGTACACATGGTTTGTCCCACATGATGTTAAAGGTTTATTACAGCTGTTAGGTAAAAAAGAATTTAATCGAAGACTAACTTTAGGCTTCGAAAAATCAAAAGAAACAAAATTTAATGCTTCTGGTGATTTGTTTCATGAATATCCAATTAATCATGGAAATCAACCAAACATGCAGGCTGCTTATCTTTTCAACTATTCAGGTCAACCATGGAAAACACAAAAGTGGGCAAGAGAAATTATGGATATTTATTATGGTTCAACACCTATTGATGGCTGGCCGGGTGATGAAGACCAAGGTCAGATGGGTGCTTGGTTTGTAATGAGTGCAATAGGTTTGTTTGAAATGAATGGTGGTGGAAATCCTAATCCTTTTTATGAAATTGGAAGTCCGCTTTTTGAAAAAATTACTATTCATCTTGACAATAATTACTATTCGGGAGATAAGTTTGTAATTGAAGCCAAAAATGATTCAAAAGAAAATAAGTATATTCAATCTGCAAAACTTAATGGAAAAATTCTGAAAAAACCTTGGTTTTTACATTCAGAATTGGTTGATGGTGGAAGTTTAATTTTAGAAATGGGTGCAAAACCCAACAAAAAATGGGGAAGTAAACCGGAAGATGCTCCTCCATCAATGACTAAATAGTTTCAATAAATAAAACAAGATGGCAAAGCAATTTTTTAAAATAATATTTTTGGCTTGCTTTTTAATTTTTCAAATTAGCAATATTTATTCTCAGGATGTTATTTCTATTGCG
>QMPG01000252.1 GCA_003648455.1 Bacteroidota bacterium | reverse complement strand
GATTGAACTTATTAACACAGATTTATATGGAATATTTACAAACGATTTAAAAAATCAGTAAATATCAGTTAAATAAGTTAAATCAGTGTTCCATTAAATTAAAAAATATATTAATAATGAAAAACTACATAAAACTTGCATGGCGAAATTTATGGCGAAATAAGAGAAGAACAATAATAACGACATCTTCAATATTTTTCGCTGTGTTTCTAGCAATATTAATGAGATCTATGCAGACAGGATCTTATGGAAAAATGATTAGTGATGTTGTAGAGTTCTACACCGGTTATATTCAAATTCATGAAAACGGTTATTGGGATAACAAATCGATTAATAGAACATTTGAGTATAATGATACCATCATTGATAAAATAGAATCGAATAAAAATACAAAATTGTATGTGCCTCGTTTAGAATCTTTTGCTTTAGCATCGGTTGGAGATATAACAAAAGGAGTTATGTTAATAGGTACAGAACCTCAAATGGAAAATAAATTTTCTAAACTCTCAAAAAGAGTTGTTAAGGGTAAATATTTAACCCCAAACGATAAGGGTGTTTTGGTAGCCGAAGATTTAGCAGAATATCTAAAATTGGAAGTTAACGATACTATTGTTTTCTTATCGCAAGGTTATCATGGTATTACTGCTGCCGACCAATTTCCGGTTAGAGGAATAATCCATTTCCCAAGTCCTGACTTAAATAGCACAACTGTTTATATGACTTTAAAAAATTGCCAATATTTTTATTCAGCAGAGAATCGTTTAACATCAATAGCAATTATAGTGAACAACACACGAAAAATTAATAAAACAAAAAGACAATTATCAAATTTATTGGGAGATAAATATGAAGTAATGCCTTGGAATAAAATGCTTATAGAGTTAGTTCAAGGTATTCAAAGTGATAATGCCGGAGGTTTAATATGGATTGCTATTCTTTATATAATAATTACATTTGGAATTTTTAGCACCATAATAATGGGCGTGGTTGAACGTAAAAAAGAATTTGCTGTGATGGTTGCTGTCGGCACTCAAAAAACTAGGCTTGCTATCGTTACAATTTTCGAAACAATTTTTATGTGTGTTATTGGCATATTATCAGGTGCGATTTTTAGTTTTCCTATAATATATTATTACTTTAATAACCCAATAAAGCTCACTGGAGAGGCTGCACAAGCAATGGTAAAATGGGGCGTTGAACCGGTTTTTGCATTTTCAATGGATCCGAACATATTTCTTAATCAGGGACTTGTTGTAGTGATTTTAACTTTTATTGCTGCAATATATCCAATAATAATGGTTAAAAACTTGAATGTGATAAAATCTTTACATAATTAAATAAAACTGAAAATTATGATATTTACTATTTCATGGAGAAATATTTGGAGAAATAAATTACGAAGCGGTATTATTATTGTTGCAATTGCTATTGGTTTGTTTGGAGGAATATTCTCCATTGCAGTGATGAACGGAATGGCAGAACAAAGAGTTAGATCTGCAATTCAAACCCAAGTTTCTAGTATCCAAATACATAATCGCAAATTCTTGAAAAACAAAAAATTGATTTTCTCAATTAATAATTCAGATTCTATTATTAACATTATTAAACAGAATCCTATGGTTAAGGCTGTTTGTAAAAGAACTGTTGTAAGTGCTATGGCAAGTACTGCCGAAACAGGTACGGGTATTGTTATTAATGGTATTAATCCTGAACAGGAGATTTATGTTACTTCTATTTCCAAAAAACTATCAACAGGTAATTACTTTACAAAACACAAAAAACATTCTATTCTAATTAGTGAGAAATTAGCTAAAAAACTAAAAGTTAAACTACGTTCAAAAATTGTAATTACATCACAAAATAATAAAGGAGACCTTACAGGAGGAGCATTTAGAGTTATTGGTATTTTTAAAACCTCAGATTCTTTTTTTGACGAAACTAATGTTTTTGTGTTAAATAATGATTTAAATAAACTTGTTTATGACAGTCCTGAAAATTATAAAGCTCACGAAATTGCAATTTTATTAAACAACGACAAAGATACAAAACAATTATCAGAAGTCTTAAAATCAAAGTTTAAGAACTTAAGTGTTCAAGCCTGGTACGATATTCAACCGGATTTAAAAATGTTGTCGTCGTTAATGGAAAGCCTCTCATATTTAATATTAATAGTTATTCTTTTGGCATTAACTTTTGCAATTATTAATACAATGCTGATGGCGGTTTTTGAACGCACTCACGAATTTGGTATGTTAATGGCTATTGGGATGGCGAAAAATAAAGTTTTCAATATGGTTATGATTGAAACTATTTTTTTGTCAATTATTGGAGCTGCACTCGGAACATTAATCAGTATAATAATTATTTATATATTTAATATTTATGGAATTGATTTATCTATTGTATCAAAAGGATTAGAAGCGTTTGGAATTGATTCTTATATATATCCGGAGATTAAATCGTCGTTTTATTTAACAATTTCAATAATGGTTATTATTACTGCAATTTTAGCATCTATTTATCCGGCAAAAAAAGCATTGTCAAGTAAACCGGTTGATGCTTTGAGAATTGAATAAATGTGTATATATTACATTATAAGCGCTTGTAATTTATTGTCATTGACAGAGACCTTCCAGAGTCTGAAAGACATGAAAGTGTCGAATTAATTGTCATGGAAAGTCATTGATTGTCATTAGATATGAAATTAGAAAAACTAAACAATTATATAAATTCAATTGATAAAATAAAAGCAGCTGATAAAGATGACATGAAACAAATGACAATTAATGACGTCGCAGCAAAATTATTATTAATAAAATAACAATATTACCACAACTCTAAAAATAAATATTATGAGTATTATCGAAGTTAAAAATGTTACAAAAGTTTACGACGAAACACAGGTGAAAGTAAATGCTGTTAATGGAGTCAACTTATCATTTGAGCAAGGAGAGTTTGCTGCAATTGTTGGACCATCAGGCTCAGGTAAAACAACATTATTGAATATTATTGGAGGGTTGGATGATGCAACAACGGGAGAAGTTATTATCGATGGAGTAAATATCAGCAAACTAAAATCGAAAAAATTGATTGATTTTAGAATGAGAAATATTGGTTTTGTTTTTCAATCATATAATTTAATTCCTGTATTAACAGCAAAAGAAAATGTAGAGTTTATTATGCAGCTTCAGGGCAAATCAAAAAAAGAAAGATTTGAAAGAACCAAAGAACTTTTAACATCAGTTGGTTTAGGCGATAGAATGAACAGTCGTCCAAATAAATTGTCGGGCGGACAACAACAGAGAGTTGCAGTTGCCAGAGCTTTGGCTTCAAAACCAAAATTTATTCTTGCAGATGAGCCAACAGCTAACCTCGATTCTAAATCTACCGAAAAACTGCTCGATATTATGAAACAACTGAATAAAGATGAAAATATTACTTTCATATTTTCTACTCATGATGCTCGTGTAGTTAATAAAGCTCGTAGAATAATTACAGTTGAAGACGGTAAAGTTGTTGCTGATAAAAAAGTGGAATAATTTATTAATAATCACTATTGTCCGAGATAATACTATATCGTCCCTAACGGGACTTATGTTTGAATTGCAACTTGTTTTCTACCAACATATTGGTCCCTACGGGACAGTCCCGTCAGGGACTTAATATTGGTAGAACTGAAAGTAACCCCCATTTATTTTAAGTCCCATCGGGACGTAATAATAGCAGAGGGTTCAACAGATTCAACATTTTTTAGTCGGACAGTAGTGATTTAAAAATTAAGAATTAAAAAATAACTAAATTTGAATTTTTCATCAAAAGAATTAGTGATAATTAGTGAAATTAGTGTCAAAAAAATATTCGTGAAATATAATCATATGAAAAATATCATTCTAACAGCTTTGCTATTGTTTGTGGGCTACTTTTCTTTTGGACAAGATAAAAATTCCAAATACGATTTTAACGGATATATAACTAACATGCAGTCGGTTATGTTTCAAGATGTTGGTGGTGATTGGGTAAATGATAATTTACTTCATAACCGATTAAATTTTAACTGGTATCCTAATGATGCAATAACAGCAAGTCTTCAAGTTCGAAACAGGTTTTTTACAGGCGAGACTTTAAAATTTACACCTGATTATGACAAACAGTTAGAAAAAGATAATGGTTTTTTTGGACTTACAGCTAATCTCATAAACAAAAAATCATGCATACTGAATTCTTCAATCGACAGACTTTGGTTAAAATATTCAATTGGTGATTTTGAAGCCACAATTGGACGACAACGAATAAATTGGGGACAGACATTTGTCTGGAATCCAAATGACATTTTTAATGCATATTCATTTTTTGATTTTGATTATATTGAACGACCCGGTTCTGATGCTGTTCATATTCAATATTATACAGGTGTAGCATCGTCAATTGAACTTGCTACAAAATTAAACAGCGATTCAAAAACAACAGTAGCAGCTTTGTATAAATTTAATAAAATTAGTTACGATTTTCAGTTTCTTGCCGGAATTCTCGACGATT
The DNA here is from genome assembly GCA_003648455.1 of Bacteroidota bacterium. The sequence goes on along the minus strand of QMPG01000252.1, from coordinate 712 downwards.
CTGTTTATGTTGCCGGAGCCGGTTGGTCTGGTAGCATTGGCAACGCCGGATTTAGAGGCGAAATTTCTTATTTCATACCACAAGATAATAATGTTGATTCTAAACAATTATTAAGTTCTATAGGTTTTGATTATACATTTAAGAACTCCTTAATGGTGCAAACAGAATTTTTGTTTACAGACAATACCGATAATATTAATTTTACAGACTTTGAACAATACTATTCTCAAACATTAAATGTGCGAAGCTTAGCATTTACAAAATATACTTTTTTTGCTCAAATAAGCTACCCAATAACACCATTGTTTAATGCAACTATATCAAGCATGTATTTCCCAAATTTGAAAGGATTTTATGCCGGACCTTCACTTACATATAGTTTAAAAGATAATCTGGATCTTTCTGCCTTTGTGCAGTATTTCAATGCGGAATTAACTAATAATGCGACAATGCAAACAGAGAGACAAGAATTTACTATGGCATTTCTTAAAATGAAGTTGAATTTTTAAAGTTATTGACGGGTCAATTTAAAATTAGGGTGGATTATAATAAAATAATTATTGCTGTCCGATAAATTTTAAAACTTTCTAAATATTTAACCCGCTTTATTCATGCAAAAACGAAGTGAATTGTATGAATGTGTGATAGATAGTGGGGTGCAAAGCGGGAAACCCCGATTTAGTAATACCCAAATTTGGGGTTAATGAAATTC
>QMPG01000251.1 GCA_003648455.1 Bacteroidota bacterium | reverse complement strand
TGTGATGTAAAAAAATGGGATACACAAGCAGCAAAGGATAATAACGTTTTTGCTACACCAACTATGTTTTTGTAAGACAAAAAACAAAAGATTATTTTACGACCAAGTTCTGTAAAGCAAATTGATGCTTGGGTAGATTATTCTATAGGAGAAATAAAACAATGACAATAACCAACGAAACGCTAACATGCAATATAGCAAAAAGCGGCAATGTGCTAATTTGAAATGATTTAACCCGTTCAAATTTATTTTGGTTTGATAAAAAAATAGTTCGCAATCCGCTTAATTCCATATTGCAAATCGTTAAAACAAATCCCGAATAGTCGAGTTTTTTTTTATTATGAAATATCTTATGACAGTTTTGTCCCTATTAAATGCATAAACTCTTGTCGAGTTGAATTGCTTTTAAGAAATTCGCCTGTAAAAGCAGATGTTGTTGTTACAGAATTTTGTTTTTGTACACCACGCATTTGCATACATAAATGTTGTGCTTCAATAACAACTGCAACACCAAGTGGATTTAAAGTATTTTGAATACAATCTCTTATTTCATATGTCATACGCTCTTGAATTTGTAATCGACGTGCATAAGCCTCAACTACTCTGGCAATTTTGCTCAACCCTGTAATATAACCATTAGGTATATAGGCAACATGAGCTTTGCCAACAAATGGGATAATATGATGTTCACATAAAGAATAAATTTCAATATCTTTTACAATTACCATTTGTTTGTAATCTTCCTTAAACATTGCAGATCTTATTATTTCTTCCGGGTCGGTATTATAACCCTGTGTTAAAAATTGCATTGCTTTTGCTACACGCAACGGAGTTTTTAATAATCCTTCTCTTTCAGGGTTTTCTCCAATTAAAGATAAGACTTCCAGATATAATTCTGTTAATCGTTCAGTTGTTTTGTCATTCCATCGTTCGACTTTGGTATAACCATTGCCATTATTAATTCCGGCACCATTGTTTATTATTTCCATCGACTTATATTTTGTGGTTTTTTGTTATTAATAAAGAATTATTTGAAATCTGTATTATTTGTATCCCAAAATAAATCAAAAATCATAATTCATAAATTTGTATTATTTGTGTTTATTCCCATAATATTCAATAAAATTATTTTCTGTTTCTACCAATTTTATAGAATATAACTCAACTCCGAGTTCAATTATTTTGGGTTCAAGTTCATCCCAAATAGCTATTGCAATATTTTCTGAAGTAACTATTTTATTTTTTAAAAAATCAACATCAGTATTTAAGTTTTTATGGTCGAGTTTTTCAATAATGTTTTGTTTTACAATACGACTTAGTTCTTTTAAATTTACAACAAATCCGGTTTCTTTATTAACAGTTCCTTGTACAGTGATAAATAATTCGTAGTTATGTCCATGTAAATTAGAGCATTTGCCAAAAAAATTGAAATTTTTTTCTTTAGACCAGTCTTCTCTAAAAAGCTTATGTGCACTATTGAATCGTTCTCTTCTGGTAATTAACATTTCTTTTATTTTGGGGTTACAAATGTATTTAGTTTTTTTATATTTTATAGTAAATATAAAAAAAATATATAAAAATATTATATTTGATTTGTTAAAAACTATACTATTTTGAAAATATTATTAATATCCGCAACAAGAATTGAGATTGAGCCATTGTTACAAAAAATGGTAGTAAACGAAGCATCTTTAAATATGATTAAATGTCAATATAATGATTTTTTTATTGATGTTTTGATCTCAGGTGTGGGTATTATTTCAACAGTTTATTACTTAACTAAATTTGTTAATAAAGATTACGATTTAGTTATTAATGCAGGTATTTGTGGCAGTTTTTCTAAAAATCTCAAAATTGGACAAGTATTAAATGTTGTAAGTGAGCAGTTTTCTGATATAGGTGTTGAGAATGAAAGTAGTTTTTTAACTGCATTTGAGGCAGGATTAGTTGATTATAACGTGAAACCCTTTGTTAAAGGAGTTTTGGTAAACGATTTTAAGCATTCTCAGTTAAATGAATTAGAAAAAGTTAATGCAATTACAGTAAATATTGTTCATGGAAATAATGAAAGTATAAGTAAAGTAAAACAAAAATTTAATCCTGATATTGAATCAATGGAAGGAGCTGCTGTGTTTTTTGTATGCTTATTAGAAAGACTCCCTTTTATTGAAATAAGGGCTGTTTCAAATTATGTTGAACAAAGAAATAAAGACAATTGGAATATACCTTTAGCTGTTGATAATCTTAATAAGGTATTATTTGACTTTATTAAAAATATTAATAAAAAACAATGAAATTAAAACTTGGAATATCAACATGTCCTAACGATACTTTTATGTTTGATGCTATGCTTCATAACAAAATTGATACAGAAGGATTGTCGTTTGATTTGTTAATGGCAGATGTAGAAGAATTAAACAAGAGGGCTTTAAATAAAAGCTTAGATGTTACAAAATTAAGTTATCATGCATATTGTTATTTGTCAGATAATTATGTTTTATTAGATTCCGGTAGCGCTTTGGGTTATAAAAACGGACCTTTATTAATAAGCAAACACAAAGTGTTTCCTGATGAGATAGATAGCTTAAGAATAGCAATACCCGGCAAACTGACTACTGCCAATTTGCTTTTGAGTATTGCCTATCCAAAGGCACAAAATAAATTGGAGTATGTTTTTTCTGATATTGAAGAAGTTGTTTTAAGCAATGAATGTGATGCTGGCTTAATTATTCATGAGAATAGATTTACCTATAAGGAGAAGGGATTAAGAAAAGTTATTGATTTGGGTGAATATTGGGAGCAAAAAACAAATTTGCCAATACCCCTTGGAGCAATTGCTGTTAACAGAGAGTTGTCTGCTGATATTCAACAAAAAATAAATCGAGTATTACGAAAAAGTATTGAATATGCATTTGAAAATCCTGAGTCGAGTTATGATTTTGTAAAGCAAAATGCACAAGAAATGGAACGTGATGTTATGAATAAGCACATAAATCTTTATGTAAATAAATTTTCGATTAATTTGGGTGATGAGGGCAAGAAATCTATTAATGAATTGTTTAGCAAGGCTCAGGAATTAAATATTGTTCCAAAAATTAAAAATCAATTTTTTATTAACAAATAATTATAAAAATAGGTATTTTTGTACTTTATAAATAATCAAACATTTGAATTATGATTGTTGTAACAGGAGCAGCCGGTTTTATTGGAAGCAACTTAGTAAAAAAACTCAATGATGAAGGGTATAGAGATATTGTTCTCGTTGATGATTTTTCAAATGCTGAAAAAAACAAAAATCTTGAGAACAAAATTTATACACAAAAAGTTGAGCGAACAGTTTTTTTTGATTGGTTAGATGAGAATCAAAAATTTGTAGAGTTTATTTTTCATATGGGAGCGAGGTCTGCCACCACAGGTTTCGACAAATCTGTTTACGATGAGTTAAATTTTAATTATTCTAAAAAAGTTTGGCTTGCCTGTGTTGAATATGGACTCCCCTTGGTTTATGCATCATCTGCAGCTACTTATGGCATGGGCGATTATGGTTATGACGATAATCATGAGATTATTTATAAATTAAAGCCATTAAATTTATATGGTAAATCAAAAAATGATTTTGATAAGTGGGCAATACAACAATCTCAGAAACCTTATTTTTGGGCTGGTTTGAAGTTTTTCAATGTGTATGGACCAAATGAATACCATAAAGGCAGAATGGCTTCGGTAATATTACATTCATTTAATCAGATAAAAAAAACCGGAAGAATGAAGCTGTTCCGTTCACATAATCCAAATTATAAAGATGGTGAACAGATGCGTGATTTTGTTTATGTTAAAGATTTATCTGAAATAATGTTCTTCCTAATGAATCATCGAAAAGATTCAGGACTTTACAATGTTGGTACAGGCAAGGCTCGTACTTTTTTCGACTTAGTTAGCAACACATTTAAAGCAATGGGGGTTGACGAAAATATTGAATTTATTGACACTCCCGAAGATATTCGCGAAAAATATCAGTACTACACACAAGCTAAGATGGCTAAATTATTATCAATAGGTTACGATAAAGGTTTTTATTCGCTCGAAGATGGTGTTGATGATTATGTTAAGAATTATTTATTGAAGAACACATATCATTAGTTGATGTAGCAGTTAATAAGTAACGTTGACATCTGCCTGTCATGCCGAAACAAGTTCGGCATGACTGCTACTATTTGGTATCTGTCTGTGCTCTTTCGGATTTTAAAATCTGAAAGTTATTAAAAACAAAGTTTACTCTCAAATATTAATAAGCTACGGATTACAAATCTGGAGTAGCATGAGCAGCGTAATATTTATAGATTATTTTATTCTACCGGCAAAGTAAAAATAAAACGACTTCCTTTACCTAATTCGCTTTCAATCCAAATTTTACCATTATGTTTTTCAACAAATTCTTTACAAAGAACTAAGCCTAAGCCGGTTCCCATTTCACCTGCAGTACCCTCTGTTGATTGATTTGTACTTAAATCGAATATTTTATTTTTTGTTTCCTCATCCATTCCTACACCATTATCTTCAATAGTTATTTTAATGTCATTTTCTGACAAAACAGCTGATAGATTGACCTTGCCTTTAATATTTGTAAATTTTAAAGCGTTTGTTATTAAGTTATTTAAAATACTTGTAAGCATATTTTTATCAGCTTTAACATTGATATCATCAGTTAAGAAATAATTAAGAGATATTTCTTTTTTCATTGCTGTTTTTTGGTGCAAATTAATTATATCTTGAAAAAGTGTTTTTAATAAAATTTGTTCAGGGTTAAACTGTATTGTACCACGTTGAGAACGTGCCCAAAGTAAAAGATTTTCCAATAAAGTATAAGCATTTTTGGCACTTTCGTAAACACTTTTGATGTACAGTTCTCTTTTCTTATCATCAATATTTGTATGACTTGACAATAATAAATCTGAAAAGCCCAATATTGTATTAAAAGGATTTTTTAAATCATGGGCAATAATTGAGAAAAATTTATCTTTTGTGGCACTTAATTCTTCGGCTTGCTTTTTAGCAGATTTTAGTTCTTGCTGAGTTTCTTTTTGTTTTGTAATATCTTCTTTAATAGCAATATAATTAACTATTTTCCCTTCATTATTTCTGATTGGTGAAATTATTTCTTTTTCAATATATTTTTCTTTATTTTTTCTCTTATTGATAAACTCACCTGTCCAAACTTTTCCTGATGTTATTGTTTCCCATAAATCTATATAAGTTTTTCGAGGTGTTT
>QMPG01000250.1 GCA_003648455.1 Bacteroidota bacterium | reverse complement strand
TTAAATTTTTTATATGTCTGACAAGTCTTTTTTTGCCGATGTTATTCTTCCCATACCAATTCCTCAATTATTTACCTATCATATTCCTCAAGATTTAATTGACAAAATAAAACCGGGGAAAAGGGTTGTTGTACAATTTGGCAACAGAAAAATCTATTCGGCTCTTGTTAAAAATATTCATAATAACAAACCTACTTCATACAAAACAAAAGATATTGTTTCTGTTCTCGATAATGAAGCAATTATTAACGATACACAATTTAAATTCTGGCAATGGATTTCAGAATATTATATGTGTTCGCTGGGTGAAGTTTATAAAGCAGCTTTGCCATCGGGTCTTAAGCTCGAAAGTGAAACTAAAATATTGCCGAATATAAACTTCTCTGACTTTTCAAACTTTTCCGACAACGAAGAACTGATTTTTAATGCTCTCGCAAACAAAAATGTTCTCACTATTAAAGAAACCAATGCCTTAACAGACAGGAAAAACTCACTGCCGATAATTAAATCACTGCTCGACAAAAAAGCAATTTTTGTTGAAGAAAAACTTAAAGATACTTATAAACCCAAAATTGAAAAATACGTAAGCATAAATCCCGAGATTACTAACGAAGAACTTAACAACGTTTTTGACAAATTAAGTAAAGCACAAAAACAATTAGAACTTTTAATGGCTTATATTAAGCTCTCAAATTTTTTTCAAAAAGATGCTCTGGCAGAAGTAAAAAAAACTGACTTGTTAAAAATCTCAAATGCAGCACAACAGACTTATTCGTCATTAATTAAAAAAAATATTTTTTCCGAACACGAAAAAGAAATCAGCAGAATAATTAAGGGTGAAAATGGCACATCTGAAAAAAACACATTAAACACACATCAACAAAAAGCATTAAAAGAAATAAAAGAAAATTTTAAAACCAAAGATGTTGTTCTCCTTCAGGGGGTTACGTCAAGTGGCAAGACCGAAATTTATATTCATCTCATTAATGAAACAATAACAGCCGGCAGACAGGTTTTGTATTTACTACCCGAAATTGCTCTCACAACACAAATAATAAACAGACTAAAAAAAGTTTTTGGTGAAAAAATCGGGGTCTATCATTCAAAATTTAACGATTATGAGCGGGTTGAGATATGGAATAATATTGTAAATAAAGACAGCGAAAAAAAATATGACGTTATTTTAGGTGTGAGATCGTCTGTTTTTTTGCCATTCAGCAATTTGGGATTAATTATTATTGATGAAGAACACGAAAACACATACAAACAATTCGACCCTGCCCCACGATATAATGCTCGCGATGCTGCTATTGTTCTTGCGAAATTGCATGGTGCAAAAACTCTTTTGGGAACAGCTACCCCTTCGATTGAGACTTTTTATAATACAAAAAATAACAAGTTTGCTTTAGTTGAATTAAAACACAGATATAAAGATATTGAGATGCCTGAAATTATTGTTGCCGACATACATAGAGCAACTCTAAAAAAACAGATGAACTCAATGTTTACTCCAACACTTTTAGAAAATATTCAACTTGCCTTAGACAATAAAGAGCAAATAATTTTATTCCAAAACCGCCGGGGTTTTTCACCATATCTACAATGTGAAACATGTGGATGGATACCTCATTGCAAAAATTGCGATGTGAGTTTAACATATCACAAACATTCAAATAATCTTGTTTGCCATTACTGTGGTTATACAACAAAAATTACCAACACTTGTGAAGCATGTGGCAGCTCAACAATGCAAACCAAAGGCTTTGGAACTGAAAAAATTGAAGACGAGATGTCAATCTTTTTTCCTGATGCCAAAATTGCCCGCATGGACTTAGACACAACACGCTCAAAAAATGCTTACCAAAAAATTATTCAAAACTTTGAAAATCATAATATTGATATTCTTATTGGTACTCAAATGATTTCAAAAGGGCTGGATTTTGACAACGTTAGTGTTGTGGGTATTTTAAATGCAGACAATATGCTATATTATCCCGACTTTAGGGCTTTTGAACGTAGCTATCAACTTATGTCACAGGTAAGTGGGCGAGCCGGCAGGAAAAACAAAAGAGGCAGAGTAATTATTCAAACCACAAATCCAAAGCACAAAATAATTAACAATGTTATTGACAGCGATTATGAAGGAATGTTTAAGTCTGAGCTAATCGACAGAAAACAATTCAGGTATCCGCCATATACAAGGATAATTAAAATTACCTTAAAACATAAAAATATTGATACACTAAACAAGGCATCGCAAAAATTTGCCACTGAGCTTAAACGCATTTTCAGAAATAGAATTATTGGTCCACAATCGCCTATTATTAATAAAATTCAATTGTTTTATCTTAAAACTATTTTAATCAAGATAGAAAAAACAAAATCAATAAGTCAAACAAAACAAATAATTTCAAAATCAGCAGATCAAATTAATACACTAGACAATTATAATAGTTTGCATATTGTTATTGATGTTGATCCTTATAATTAAGGCTTAAATAATCAGAACGCAGACCTCACAGATTAAACGGATACTTGGAGATAAAAATCAGTGTAAATCTGTCAAATCAGCGTTATCAGTGTTCCATTCTTAAACTGGCTAATTTTTCAAAAAATAGTATAAACAGCACATAATCATTACAAAAGTTCATATATTTGTCAAAAAAAAATAACTAGTTGTGAATAAAAAAGAATTAATAAACTCATTTGAACAATTTAATAATAAAAAAATACTCATTATAGGAGATGTAATGATTGACGCTTACATGTGGGGCAGTGTTGATAGAATATCACCCGAAGCACCTGTGCCAATTGCATCAATAACAAATCGTGAAAAACGACTTGGAGGTGCTGCCAATGTGGGTCTTAACGTTAGAGCTCTTGGTGCCGAAGCAATATTATGTGCTGTAATTGGTGATGACGACAACGGAAACGTATTTAAACAATTATTAAAAAAACGCAACTTAACATCAAAAGGAATTCTTGTTGATAAAAACCGAGACACAACTATTAAAACAAGAATTATTTGCGACAACCAACATCTTTTAAGAGTTGACGAAGAAATTTGCGAGCCGTTAACATCAAATCTCGAAAACAAATTTATTGAACATTTGTCAAATTTAATTTCTACTGATAAAATTGATGCCATTATTTTTGAAGATTACGATAAGGGAAATATTACTCCAAAAATAATTGAACATATTGTTGCAATAGCAAATAATAAAAATATTCCAACACTTGTTGACCCGAAAAAACGCAATTTTAATTTCTATAAAAATGTTAGTTTATTTAAGCCTAATTTTAAAGAGATAACCGAAGGATTAAAAATTGATATAGACAAAAACAACATACAATCAATTCATAAAGCGGCACAAAAGTTGCAAACAAAAATGAATATTAAAACAGTTTTAATCACACTTTCTGAACTTGGTGTTTTTATCTGTGAAAATGGTTCATATTTTAATGCTCCAGCACAAGTAAGAACAATTGCTGATGTTTCGGGTGCCGGCGATACAGTTGTGAGCGTAGCAAGTTTATGTTTGGCTTCTAAATTTGATGCTAAACACATTGCTCAATTTTCGAATATTGCAGGTGGTCTTGTTTGTGAAAAAGTTGGTGTTGTGCCTATTGACAAAGAACAACTTCTTAACGAATGTTTGAAACTTTTTTGAAACACACATCTTAATTTTTAAAAATGTTAATTGACGATAATTTTAAAAATGCTATAAATGATTATATTTATCTGTTAGAAAAAAAATATCCTCAAAAAGCAATATTAAAACTTATTGGCGATAAATACTCTTTGTCTGGCAACGAACGTACAATATTATTTCGCGGCATAACAACAAAAAACAAAATAATTTCTCGTAGCTCAAAACTTGCATCAGAACAAGAACTTTCTGGTAATACAATACATATTGATTGTTATAACACATTAATCGCTATTGGAAGTTATCTAAACGGAAGTACTGTTTTTGTCGGCAATGACAATTTTTTGAGAGATGCCTCTGAAATACACGGTAAAATTTTCAGAACAGAGCTTTATGAAAAATCATTATCTCTTATCTTCCGTTATATTAAAACTTTAAATATCTCAGAAATTCTATTTTATTTAGACAAACCTGTTAGTTACAGCGGAAAACTTTGTCAAGATATTAATGATATGTTAAAAGAAGAAAATATTAAAGGTAAAGCACAAACCTGCGAATCTCCTGATTTTATTTTGAAAAATGTTGATTATGGTTATTGTTCAACAGCAGACTCTATAATAATCGACAACTCAAAAGTAAAAATTTTCGACCTTGCTCGAAAAACTATTGAGTTTTCTTTTAATCCGAATTTTTTAAATTTAACAAAGATTGCATGAAATTCGGAAAATCAAAAAACACCTGACTGCTGTAGGTTAAATCCAAATCGTCGCCTATGGTTTTACTCCAAGCCTTTATTTTTCAAAAACCCAATTGCTTGATTATCAAATATTTTCATATGATTTTCGAACCAATTAATTAAAAAATCAACAATATTAACACAAGAATTTGTTTTACCGGCTTGCTCATAAATTTTTTGAAAATGAATTATTCTCTCAAAAAGCTCATCATGAGAATTTTGTATAGCAGTAAATTTTTCAGTATTATAATCTTTAAAATAAATTTTCTCTTTAGTGAACGACTCCTCAACATAATGAATCAACGAAAAAAAGACATCTGAAAATATCTCGTTTGTACAATCTCCATTAATTGAGCTTGTTAATTTGTTAATAATATCTATAAATTTTTTATTCTGCTCGTCTATGGCTATAATGCCTGTGTTATAGGAATTTTTCCATCCATATAATTTTATGTTTTCGGTAGATTTCATTTTTATATATTTATCAGCAAATATTGAGATAAATAAATACATTTACAATGATATATATCATACAAAATCATTTTAATTAAAAAAATCATTAAGCTTAGTTTCTCAAAAGTTGCTACACGGATATGCATCCGTCTTTCCGAACATGTTTCGAAATCCCTCTCTTTCTTCCAATTAGCAGACGATGAAACAAGTCCGGCATGACTGTAGTTATTTAGAAAAACCTTCAACCTGAAAAAACAATTCTGCAAACAACAACAATTTTATATTATATTTGTAAGAATCCGACAAGACATTAACCCGCTTTATTCATACAAAAACGAAGTGAATTGTATGAATGTGTGATAGATAGTGGGGTGCAAAGCGGGAACCGAACCGCCAGCTGGCGGTGAGCTCACGCAAGTAAACCCCGATTTA
>QMPG01000249.1 GCA_003648455.1 Bacteroidota bacterium | reverse complement strand
GTCATTTTTTTTAACCACAATACAATTACAATTAATTGCATTATGAATATAAAAAAAAATATTTGTTGTTAGTTAAACGGGCAACTTATAAAAATGTTACATCTATCTATATTTACTCATCTTTAATATAACCTAGCACAGCATTAGAAACAGCTCTAGGCTCAGGTGGCAGAGAATAAATATTGCTTTCATAATTATGATTATACGGAGATATATTTAATGTTTTATCATCTACAACGAGAGTACTGCTTCCGCCCGGGTCAAATCCCATAGCTTTTACTATATCAAATTTCTGCATTATATCTGCCATGTCGATATGTGTAGCACCAACAGATTCTCTAATTCGCCCATTTATTGTTAGCACACACAAATTACCTTGTTTATCAATACCAACAGCAATTTTGGGTCCTCTCATGTCGGTAAAATCTAATCTTGCGGCTTGCGTCTTTATAGAGTTTTCTGTTTTCCACCCCTCTCTCATCATATTAAGCACATTTTTACCTTTATTAACGAGCATTGGTCCGGCTTCAACTGCATGTTGAATTTTATTTAACCCTTTTATTTTTATTATTAGTTTCTTACCTACCTTATCCCATGATTTAGGGAATTTACTTTCAGGAAAAGAAAGGGTAATTCCAACCGGAATAATTTTAACATCTTCGTTCTGTTTTGTTTTAACAACTTCTTTAATTACATTCCCTGCTAATCTAACAATAATACGGCCATTACCTTCTATATTTTCATTTACATGTAACAAATCATAATATGCAATATTATTGCCGGGCTCAACTAAATTATAGTTTTCAGAGCTCAGTTCAAATGACTTTTTTGAATCGGATATGGTAATTCCTTTACTTGAATTAACTCTTTTTATATCTAAAGAGCCGTCTTCATAAATTAACAATGCGGGTTTATTAAACAATGGAGGGCTAACCAATTTATTATCAGAAATAAGCAAGCCAAGAGGAGATCCAATATATGATTCGGGCAAACCTAATTTACCTACAAGTTCGGCATTCAAAATATATCCGCCATTCCAAGCTATTCTTGTTTTCTTTTTTTGCTCTTTGTTAAATTCTTTTACAAAACTGGTTACTTTTTTTGTTTTATCAATGCTGGTTTTTATAACAAAACCCCATTTGTTATCATTTAAATTCACTTTAGCAATAACTCCATTCCATGGCATTCCATCTTTATGCAAACCACTTACAAATGAATATTCAACATCTTCTTTATGATTATCCTTTTTTTGTAATTTTTGAAGCACTAAATTTATTGGCGAACCATTTTTCTCAGCATCTTGTTTTAATATTGCAAAAATTTTCTCTTCACCGTATTCTTTACAAAGATTCTTAAACATATCGCTTTTTAATGTTTCGCTAAAATCTTTTGCCGTTTGAATAGGTGTAGGGTATGCTAAAGTTGTTCTCAATCCGGCAGGAACAAATTGAATATAACCACTGTCTATTGGTATTCCCATAAAATTAGCAGTTAATTCATTTGTAATTCGTCCAATATGAAATCTGTCGATATCAACAATATCTGTCATTAATGCCGAATTACGTCGCACAGATATTATAAATCCATTTTGATTTTTAATTTTATGTAATATTTTAAGTGCTTTCTCACCAATTTGCGGAAAATGAATACCCACACTATATTGTTCACTGCCTACAATTCTTATTATTTTTTTATCATATAAAAGTTTTAATTCCCTGTCATGGCCATTAACAAGAAAATCTGTAATGTCGCTAACAGTCATCCATTTTCCCAGTCGGTTTTTTTGAGCAAAAACATAAATAGGAGCAATTGGTTTATTGAAATCTGTAATGTGTTTTTCGGTTAATTCGTCATTTATCGACAAATTTAAACGAGCCCTCACCGGCTGTAATGCAAAAAATTCCAATTCGTATTTAATATACTTCCCCGGGAAATAAGCAATAGGCAAATTAGCTTTTAATTTCTCAATTAACTTATATCTATCGTCAATTGCAAGATAATAACTTGAAGTTAGTTGCGATAAAGCCAAATTCCAATCGATAAAGAAATGAGAACTTTGAATAATTTGTTTACTGTGACTTGGCTTAATAATTTGAATATACATCATATTTATAAGCCCTGTTAACTCCTGAAAAGTATAATCCTGATAAGGATAATAATTTTTATTTCTATGTCTGTATGAAAACGAATGGTCATGCCTTATTGGAACTTCACCTTTTTTATAATTAAATATATTGTCAACAGCATTATAAAAATTAAAAATTAAGTTCTGAGAAGCTTTTTCTATATCAGGATTATAAACACACAGCTTTTGTGCAAAATCTAATATGCGTCCTCTTATTTTTTGTTGTTCTACTCTAAAATAACTTGGGTCAATAAGCGATTTAAGATAAATCATAAAAGCTAATCGTCCATATCCGGGTAAATATTGCCTATTTTCATCATTAATGATGCTTTTTAAATCATCATTTGTAAATTTTACAATATTTTCATATTCGGTTAAAGCTTTTTTTACTGTTTGAATAGATTTGTTGTTTGGTTTTAATTGTAAATACAACTGATAGAAAATATTTTCAAAATTTTTCGACAACGCTTCTATGCTATATCGGGTTTTAACAACATTTTTATTTTGTTCAATCTCATCAATAAATTTATGGGGGAATAAAACTCTTAATATAATATCATCAACATGTTTGCTGGTTATTTCTTTACCGCTAAACTCAATGACTTTTAATCTTTCTTTTTCTGGCAAGTGTTCGCCAATAACCTCCGAATAAACATTCTCCGGATAATAACGCCGGCAAAAGATTGGCACTCCGGCTGCAGCAGCCTCAATAATTGGCAAACCTCTTCCTTCGGTTTTACTTGGTAATAAAATTAACGAAGCAATGCTGTATAAATCCGGAATATTTATCGGATCTTTAAATTTCAGTTTAAAATGTTCTTTGTCTAGCTCGCTAAACATAAAAGCCAGATGTATTCTTTCGTGAAATTCCTGAGGAATCTCATCTGCCATTTCATAAAAATGAACCAACAATTTATTAAAATAACTATACTGTCCGAGAGGAATTGGTCCGGTAACAAGTATTGTTAATTTTAGCTTTGATGATTCTTTAAATTTATTTATAAAAATCTTATTGCTAAATAATTTTTTAACAAGATTGAAACTTGTCTCAATTCTTTTTCTTGATATAATACGTGTTGGTTGCAAAAACATAATATTCTCCTCAGTAAAACCATTTGCAACTTTTGACTTTCCTCCTAATTTGAGCAATATTGGTTCAGGATTTTCAGTGTCGACAAGCGATGAATTAATCACATCCTTAACAGAATAAGCAATTAATTTATCTTGATATCGGCTTAAAATCTTAGTAATTTGAACGAATGTGTTAATTTTTTCACGCTTCGTGATATTAATATATTCCTGAGTATCAACGGCTGTGCCAATTTCTGCAACATTAGCCGGATTGTGTCCATTTTCACGGATTAGATGTTGTGTTTGTCGTTTATTTATATTGATTGACACCCATGAACGAGATTCCCAAGGAAACAGGACTTCAATCTGCGAAAAGAACTCTCCCACATCTGAATTCTTAAAAAAGAAATCGCGTGGTCCTTCTTTTGCTTTTTTATTTTTTATATCAATCTCTCTATTGCCACCTTCCCAGTAATAATCATGACTGTTATTCAATACCGGAATGCCAAGATATTCAGAAACTAAAACTGTTGCAAGGCTTAATGATACATTTCCCGGATTTGAACAAATATTTATTAAATAGAGTAATTTGATATTATTTTTTTCAATATAATTACCTAATTTTTCGACAATAGTTAAAACCTGTTCCCAAAATTTTATAATTAAAGCATTATACTCTTCACTTCCACGTTCAAGTTTTGTAAAGAAAAAATCTTTGTATAGCGTCCAATCATCAAATCCTTTTATCTCTTCAATAGAGAATTTTTTAACATCGGGTTGTATAAATTCATCTGCCTCAGGGTGAATTTCTCCTGCAATATAGTGTATTGTGGTATGCGGAAAAAGCTGGCGAAAAATACGCGAATATTTATCTACCTCAATTGTAACACCATCTATTGAATAATAAAAGGTTATAAATGCAAGAGCCGATTTGTTTAATTCATTTTTAAAATCATTGAATGTGCCATTAAATTTTGCTGTGGGGATTGGTTTATCTTCTTTAAACTTATCAATAAATAAACCTAAGTCAAACCAGGTATTAATTTTTTCATCTCTTAATTGCCTCAGCATCTCTTTAACAGTCATTCTTTGCTCCATGATATCTCCTTTTTATTATTTTCGTATTAAATTTAATAAAATTTATGCGATTATTAGATTTTTACAAATAATATTTTATAAAAACGACAATTTGTGAAATAAAATTATCTTTATTTAATAAAAAATATAGAATGTCGATAAGCTTGATTTTTTTATGATAATAGAGAGAATGTAAAAAATGTTATAGGGATTTATTCGTCTTTCTTTACCGCCTGAATACCTTCTTTTGCTTTTGCATAATCGGGGTGTTCGAGAAGTTGTTTAAAATTATCAGGTCTTGATAATTTCCCAAAAGTAGACCAATATGCTTTTTTACTCATCGAATCCCAGTGTATTTCACCATAATAATATTGCGATGTTTGAAAAACACTAAATAACACTAAAGCAAAAACAAATACTAAACCGGGAATTTTGAATAATTTCTTTTGTCTGATTAATAAATCAATAAAAGCAGCAAAGGGTATTGCTAAAATACCGTACGAATCGATAAAAGCTCGTAAGCCATAGCAACCGCCATACCACCATGCCCACCACGACAAAATGATATACATATTTAACAACTGAAAAGTTAATATGGGTAAAAAGAAATTTTTATTCCTTTTATACAAAACAATGATCCCAAGCAGAGCGAAGGTCATAATTGGGGTATAAAGTAGCCAGCCTTTACGGTAACTAAACAAGCCATTTATGATTTGAGGATTATTAAAAAAGAAATGTTCGTTATTACTGTATGAATAATATAAAAAACTTCCCGACACCATTTTCCAATAAACAAACTGAGGTATCCAAACAATGATAAACGATAAAATCATTATCAGAATTAAACGATATGACTTTATGAAAAACATTATTCTTTTTCCAATGTCTTTAAACGACATCGTCTTCCATAATATAAAAAACAGTATTACAATTATATTTGATGGTCTTACCAAAGACAATAAGCCAAAAAGTAAACCAAACAAAATCGAATTTTTAATAGTAGGTTTTTCG
>QMPG01000248.1 GCA_003648455.1 Bacteroidota bacterium | reverse complement strand
CTTTAATTCTGTATTATCTAAAAGAAACTGATAACTTACTTTTGCTGCCTCATAAGCAGTTTTTACTTCATCGTATTGCTGTTGGGCAACCGTATTTGTCTTTTTAAGTTCTTCTAATCGTTCAAAATTAGTTTTCAAGTTTGCAATATTAATGCGTGCTGATTCTAAATTTGTACGATCCATTGTTGCTATAATTTGCCCTTTGGAAACACGGTCGCCAATTTCGACATAAATTTTTTCAATTTTGCCGGGTGCTGCCGGTGCCAGATATATTTCTTCGTATGGAATTAAGGTTGCAGTATAGCTAATGGTTTTATTAATAATTTCACTTTTTGCAGTCATTGTTTTTACGGGAACAGCTTGAATTTGCTTTGTTTGTTCCTTGTTCTCTTTACCCGAATTACAGGATGTTGCAAATGCTATAAAACCTATTGCAACTAATAAATTAATTAATTTTATTGTTTTCATTATATTTTGATTTTTTAAAGTTTATTATTTAATTTTCTTAATGCTAATTCAGCATTTAACAGTTTAAGTATTGTTCCCGTTAATTCTGTTTCAGCAGTCAGGTAATCGTTGTTTGCACTGGTAACATCGAGACTTGAAACAATTCCCTGTTTAAATTTTAAATTCATTTGATCAAGAACTTCTTTTGCTATTTCAACATTATCTTTTTGCGAAATATACTGTTCTAAAAGATTATTGTAGTTGTATCTTAACTGTTTTTCTTGTAGAGTTAATTGGTCTGTTAATAAATTTTTGGTGTTTTCGCTAATATCAAAATCAATTTTAGCCTGACTTAATTGAGATTTTCGTAATCCACCGGCAAAAATTGGAATGTCCAGTTGAAGTCCTAATACATGTTTAGGCGACATATCAAAATTAGGCTTCTTAATTTTTTTAGTATAAGAATAAATAGCCACCAAAGTAGGTAAATAGCTCGCTTTTGCCATATTAATTGATTTTTTTGCAATATCGCCTTGCATGGATACCAATTGGTAATCAATGTTATTTTGTATGTTAAATGAGTCAGCTGGGTTGTTAAGAATATAATATTTTGTTGCAATATCTTCTAATGAGGTAGTCAATTGGATTTCTTGTTCAGATGATAAACCTAATTGAAACCGCAACAAATTATATCCTAATTCAACCTGCCTTTCTGTTGATTTCACCGCATTACTAACAGATGATACCATAACAGAAAGTTTTTTAGCATCGGTTTCCTCTATTATTCCTACTTTGGCAAGATTGTTTGTATTCTCATAAATTGATTGAGCATTTTTATAATTTTCTTTCAGCTTGTCTAAAATTCTTTGCATGGCTAAAATCATGTAATAAGCCTGATAAGTTTGCTCTTTTACATCGAGTTCGTCTTTTTGATAACTTTTTTCAGTGATTCTTTTTGCAAGTTTAGAGAGTTGAATACCTACAATATAGTTTCCGTTAAAAATTAACTGACTTGCACTTGCTTTAAAGTTGCTTGTAGGATTAAATTCAATAGAAATCGGAGGTGCTGAAGGAGGACCCATTTGCAAAGATGCTTCTGCTCCAAGAAAATTTGTATAATCTACAGATGCACTAATTTGAGGCAATCCTTGCGAAATTGTCTCTTTTATTTTCTGGCTTGACTTGTCAATAGCATATCTTGAATTTTTCAAGATTTTATTATGCGTTACTGCATAATTTACGGCACTATCTAACGACAGTTTCATTGGCTCTTGTGCTTTTAGCGATAAAACGCTTAAAAAAAGCACACTAATAAAAAATATTCTCATCTTCATTTTTATTTAAACAATTAATTAATGCATAATAAGGTGTAATTAACAAACATTGACATTGTCAACTATTATTTTAAAAAAACTACATTTGTTCTGCTTTGGCTTTTATATGCCCAACTACTTTATAAAAAGTTTTCATGTCTTCTTTGGTAAGGTCTTCTTTAAGTTCTGTTCTTAATTTTGCTTCAATTTCAAGAAACTTTTCAATAACTTGCCTGCCTTTTTTTGTGACCATTAAATATTTTTTTCTGCGGTCTTTTGGGTCAACAGCCCTTCTTACCAGTTCTTTTTCTTCAAGAACATCAATTATTCGCAGTATGGCTGACTTATCCTTGCCCATTGCATCAGCCATTTCTTTCAAAATAACATCTGAATCTCTCTCGTTTAGTATATGTAAAACAGCGTGCTGCTCAATAGACAGGATAACCTCAGCTTGCTCAATATCACGTTTTTTCAGCACTCTGATCATCTCATGTATCATTTGTCCGACAACCATTCCTAATGGTAAATTATCTTGTTCCATAGTCTAAATTTTTATTCGGGGACAAATGTAATATATTTTAGTTGATATATGCAACTAATATTTTTTAAAATCATTTTTTTAATATTTTTTAATTTTTCTGTGATTCTATCAAACAGCTTATAAATATATTTAATACGCGTAATATTCATGTATACAATAATTGGATTATGCAGAAGATTTTACAGATTAAGTATTTTAGCTTCATAATCAAAATAATCATCAAGAGATTTTCTTGAAAAATTTGTCAGACGTTTTGTCCGTTGAATGGTATTATATTTAAAGTAGGCAAACTTTTCAACTTCCTCAATTAAATGATCTAAAAAATCATATCCGGATAAAACTTTGTTGATCAACCCAATTTCATAAGCTTCCTCGGCTGTAAAAGAACCTTTCAATTGAAATTCCATAGCGATTGCATGATGTAGTGAATTGGAAAGGAAAAAAGGAAGTGCACCGCTTGGATGCAGTCCGTATTTATTATGTGCCATTATTAATCTGGCTTCTCTATCGGCAAAGATTAAATCAGCCGATAAAGCCAATCCGACAAAGGGCGTTACAACAGAACCTTGAATGCCTGAAACAACAATTTTATTTAAGTTTACTATTTGTTTTATAAAGCGATTAAGTATATGTATTTCTCGAAACCTAATATCTTTTCGATTAAATTTCGGTGGTAATAATTGGTGTGCTTCCTCTGTTTGTGACATGATACGTTTTAAGAATTTATCATAGTTAATTTCGTTAACGCAATCAGGCTCGTTATAGAATACAAGTGCCTTGATTTCAGTATCACCGGCGATGTTTTTAATAAAACCAATTAATTCACTACTTAATTCAATATCAGAGATAAAATCGAAAACGTTTTTTTTAATCCTGACAATCGAAATGGCATCTTTTCTGGATATTTCGAAAAATTCGGTTGATGTTACTGTTGTCATAATCTGTAGTTTTAATATTTATTACCAGACAGTTAAAATTATCTTACATTTTCCCATTACGAAAAATAGAAATGAGAAGCCAAAATCCCAGAACAGTTGCAGCGATGAATCCGGTAAGCCCAATAACAGGGATATCATGCCACAATGGAGGAATTTTAGCATGCACAATTAAGGAGGAACCAATGGTTATAGAGGCTAAAACAATAGCAATAATAATTCGATTGCTAATTTGTTCATGAGACCGGAGCATAGGGTCAAGTCCTTTATGCTCAATATCCATTTTTATTTTGCCGTTTTTTACCTTTTCAATTATTTCACGAATCTCAAAAGGCAGCTCCCTGGTTAGTTGCAATAATTCTTCAGAGGAAACAAAAAAGTCTTTTGCAATTTTACGAATGTGAAGACGCTCCCGGATCATCTTTTTTAAATAGGGTTCTACATGCTTTGCTACATCATAATCGGGATCGAGCATTTCTCCATCGGCTTGCAACAGGAGCAAAGACCTCCCTAATAAATACAGGTCAGAAGGTATTATTAAGTTGTTTTCAGGGAAAAATTTAATTATATCGTTGATGAGGTTGGACATATCCATCTGTTCCAACGATTTTTGAAAATATCTGTCGATAATTTCTGTAATATTTAACTCCAGTTTTTGTTTTTTTATTTCACCGCTTGCTTCACACAGCCTAAGTATACTCCTGATAATTCTGTCGGTATCCTTATTAATTGCCCCGGCAGCTATTGATGTAATTAACTCTCTTGTCGTCCGGGTTAATGTTCCCATCATCCCAAAATCGAGAAAACAAATTACGTTTTCAGGCAAAACCAAAATATTTCCCGGATGAGGGTCGGCATGGAAAAAACCAAACTCAAATATTTGTTTTAGTATCAGGTCTCCCCCTCTTTTAGCAATAATTTTCCGGTCAAGGGAATTTGTTTCGAGACTTTCAATGTCCGAAATTTTTATTCCATCGATAAACTCCATCGTCAGCACCTTTTTTGTACTGTAATTCCTGTAGAATTTGGGCACATAAATATCGAGGTCTTGCTGAAAATTATTGCCAAACCGTTTCAGATTGGAAGCTTCAATAGAAAAGTTTAATTCCTGATGAATCGACCTGTCAAACTCTTCTACAATTTTAATGATATTGAAAGATTTCATACCCTCAACATGCTTCTCCATCATGGTGGCGAGATGAAACATAATCTCCAAATCAGTTTCGATAAGTCGTTCAATTCCAGGACGCTGAACTTTAACAGCAACCTCTTCGCCTTCAATAAGAACCGCCCGGTGAACCTGAGCTATGGAAGCAGAGGCAACAGGTGTAGAGGAAAATTTATCAAATATTTCCGAAATAGGGCTTCCCAATTCCGCTTCAATAAGCGATGCCGCTTTATCCTCTGAAAAAGGGGGGACGTTATCCTGTAATTTTTTCAATTCAGGTATTAATTCAAGCGGAATCAAATCAGGCCGGGTACTCATTATCTGACCAAATTTGATAAACGCGGGACCGAGTTCTTCTAAAACCAACCGCATACGCTCCCAACGCGACAGAGAGGCGATAGCTACATCTGTTTTACTGAAAACAATTTTTCGGCCAAAATCAATAACACTGTCCAAATGGGATTTAGAAACTACATCCTCAAACCCATACTTTGTAAGGACTTTGATGATCTCAAGATAACGATTAACATGCCGATAGGTCTTGCCAACCATTCCGATTTTACGAATCATTTGGTTGTACCGGTCTTTTTATTGAACGAACTTTGAAGTTTATCCAATTGAATTTGGATTTTTTTCATGTCGTCATGGGTTGCTACCCCTAATTTGTCAATACTCTTTTTTACCTGATCATCAATCATTTCTTCAATTTTTTGCTTTGAGCTTTCTGATTGTTTTAACAGTTCATCTGCGAATTTACGCGCTTCTTCCTCCGTCATTTTTGTTTCTTCGGCAGTTTTTTTTGCAAATTCTTCAACTTTGTCTTTGGTCATTAAACCAATTCCTATTCCCGTAAGAATACTTTTTTTTAATAAGTTTTTCATCTTTTAATTTTATTT
>QMPG01000247.1 GCA_003648455.1 Bacteroidota bacterium | reverse complement strand
TTTCATGCCTTTTGCTTCACCATAAATCATTTCGCCTATTGCTGCAGCATTAGCATCGTTTGTAAGAAAAACAGGAAGATTAAAATATTTTTTAAATATATCAGATAAATGTATCACTCCTTTCCATCTAAGATTAGGAGCGTTCTCAATTGTTCCGGTATAAAAATTTCCGTTTGGAGCACCAATACCTATACCTATTAATTTTATATTATTAATTTTTTTTAATGCTTTGTCAACTTTTTCATATATATCTTTAACAAACAAATCAACATCTTCATGAATTTGAGTTTTAATAGTGTCTTCAAATAAACAT
The DNA here is from genome assembly GCA_003648455.1 of Bacteroidota bacterium. The sequence continues at coordinate 4,989 of QMPG01000247.1, read as the reverse complement.
TTTCCATTTCTGTCAACAAATCCCAGAACTGTGTTTGTTCCACCAATATCTATTCCTAATGCTACTTCTGTCATGTTTTACTTTTATTTTTTTTGATGATCATTATAACAGCTTGCAAGATAATTTTTTTTATTATTATATTTTTAATTTTGTGTAAAAAATTACGAACAAGTAAGTCTTTTATATTAAACTATTTAAATTATAAAAAGAACTTGCTTGCAAATTTGAAACATTTGAGTTTTTAATTGATTGTTTTTTCAGAATTTTTATTGAAATTAAATACAAAATGATTAGTAATCAATGTGTTGTATTTTAATTTTGATTGTTAAAATTTGAATGATTTTTGTTGTAAATGAATTAAAAATGATGTTTATTTGAAGTATAAATTTAAAATTATTGAAACTTAAAAATATAATTATGGGAATGACATTAATAGAGAAAATTTTAGCAAATCATTCAAAACATGATGTTGTTAAACCTGGTGATATCATTGATATTGATATCGACATTAGAGCTGCACGTGATTTTGGTGGAGCAAATGTTGTAAAAAACATTAGAGATAATAATTTGTCTATTGCAGATCCTGACAAAACGTTTTTTACTTTTGATTGCAACCCAACCGGTTCAGATCAAAAATATGCAGTAAACCAACAAATTTGTAGGATATTTGCACGCGAAAAAGGAATTAAGGTTTATGATATCGATAACGGAATTGGAACACATACTTTAATTCATGAAGGTATGGTTTATTCAGGATCAACGGCAATTACTACCGATTCTCATGCTAATATTCTTGGTGCTGTCGGTGCTTTTGGTCAGGGAATGGGCGACAAAGATATTGCTGCTTCTTGGAGCAATGGTAAAGTTTGGTTTAAAGTACCGAAATCTGTAAAAATAAATCTTAAGGGCAAACGACCTGATAATGTTTTTGCAAAAGATATAGCTTTAAATTTATTGTCAATTTTTGGTGCAAATACATTGCTTGGTCAATCAATAGAAATTTATGGCGAAGAAGTTGATAAATTTACTTTAGATGAGAGGATAACTATTTCATCAATGGCTACTGAGATGGGGGCAATAATTATTTTATTTACTCCAAACAAACAAATTCAGGAATATAGCGAACAACGATCAGGCAAAAAAATTGAGATAATTAAAGCAGACAGTGATGCTGTTTATGAAAAAGAATACAATATTGATTTTAACGAATTTGTCCCAAGAGTATCTCGACCGGGCAAACCTCACGACACTGTTGAGATAAATAACCTTGATCAAATTAAGATAGATTCTGCATTTATTGGAAGTTGTACAAATGGTAGAATGGAAGATATGCGAGAGGCAGCTGAAATTTTGAAAGGTAAAAAAGTAGCTCCCGGTGTTGTCCTCAAAATTGTGCCTGCAACTAATGAGGTTTGGAATCAGTGCCTGTCAGAAGGAATTATAAAAATATTTAAAGATGCAGGTGCTCTTGTTTCAAATGCAGGTTGTGCAGGTTGTGCAGCCGGACAAGTTGGACAAAATGGTGCCGGCGAAGTAACTATTAGTACAGGAAATCGTAATTTCCCAGGTAAACAAGGAAAGGGTGATGTTTTCTTAGCTTCTCCTGCATCAACAGCTGCTTCAGCTGTCGCAGGATGTATTGTTGATTATAAGCATATTCCTGAGAAACCTGTTGTTTTTACTTTCGACGAAAAAGAAAAAAAAATACAGAAAGCAAAAATAAAAAAATCACAATCTTCAAAAAAACCTACTGTTGTTGAAGGTAGAGTATGGTACATTAAGGAAGATAATATTGATACAGATATGATTTTCCATAACAGATATCTTTCAATAACTGATATTAACGAAATGGGGCAATATACTTTTGATAACCTTGAAGGCTATAAAGATTTTGCAAAAAAAGCAAAAGAGGGAGATATCGTAGTTGTTCAAAAGAATTTTGGTAGCGGAAGTTCTCGTCAACAAGCGGTTGATTGTTTCAAAGCATTAGGAATTCAAGCAATTTTGGCCGAATCTTTTGGTGCTATTTATGAACGCAACGCAATTAACGCTGCATTTCCTATCTTAACTTATAAATCAGTTGATGATTTGAAACTATCTGACGGCGATAAAATAAGAGTGAATTTCGAGACTGGAGAAGTAACAAATTTGAGTAATAATAAAGTCATTTCTGCTGAAAGTTTTTCTGAAGTTCAATTAGAGATTTACCAAAATGGAGGATTGTTTTAATTAGGAGGAAGTAGGAAGTAGGAGACAAGAGGCAGTAGGAATAATTAAAAAAATAAATATTGCATGAATAAGTCAACAAAATTTCAGGATTTAATTGTTTGGCAAAAGCTCATGAATTTGTATTAAGTATTTATGAGTCCACTCCGAAAAGTAGAAAAAGCACGTCATTGCGAGGAACGAAGCAATCTATAGCTTTGTATTTCAACATGTTGAGATTGCTTCTCCGCCAGCTGGCGGATCGCAATGACGAAAAACACTTTTCGGAGTAGACTCATTTATAAATTTACTGAGGAATTTCCTAAATCTGAATTATTTGGTTTGACATCTCAATTTAGAAGAGCTGCTGTTTCTGTTGCTGCTAACATTGCGGAGGGGTATAAAAAACGTGGGCTTAAAGATAAAAAACGTTTTTATAATATTTCACAAGGCTCTCTTGAAGAATGTAGATATTATTTAATTTTATCAAAGGATTTGGCTTATGGATCCTAATATCAAATTGGAAAGCCTTGTTGAAGAAATTAGTAAATTATTACATTCATATATAAAATCAATAAAATGAAATAATTAAAAAAAATATTTTTAAGCACAGCTACTGACTACAGTATTCTGTCTACTGACTACAGTATTAAATTAACAAATAAAAAAAACAAAAAAATGGGAAATAAAACTTTTGTAGAAAAAATACTAGGTGCTGAAACAGGCAGTATAGTTTTTAAAAAGCCAAATATTGTTTTAACTCACGACAATACAGCAAGTATAAAAGCTACATTTGAAAAAATGGGTGGAGTAAAAGTTGCTGATAATAATCAATTATTAGTGGTGTTAGACCACAATGCACCACCAACAAATGCTAAGTTAGCTACTCAATATCAGCTAATTCGTGATTTTGTAAAAGATCAGGGTGTAAATAAATTTTATGATGCCGGTAATGGAATATGTCATCAGTTAATGGCAAATCATGCGAAACCCGGAATGATAATTGTCGGTAGCGATAGTCATACCTGTACAGCCGGTGCTTTTAATGCTCTTGCAGCAGGAATCGACCGTACAGAATCTGCAGGTATATGGAAACGTGGAGAGACTTGGTTTAGAGTTCCAGAATCAATAAAAATCACTTTAAAAGGAAAATTAAACAAAGGTGTTTTTGCAAAAGATATTTCACTTTGGATAATTGGTATGATTGGTTCAGCAGGAGCAAATTATATGTCAATTGAATATCATGGAGAAGGAGTAAAAAATCTTACAATTCCACAACGAATGACTTTAGCTAATCTTGCTTCTGAGATGGGAGCAAAGAATGCCGTTTTCCCGGCTGATGAAGTTCTTGCTGAATATTATGGTAAAGATAAAATTGACGGAATATGGGCTGACGAAGGAGCAAGGTATTTTAAAGAAATAGAAATTAATTTAAGTGATATTTTCCCCCTCGTTGCAGCACCACATCAAGTAGATAATGTTAAAGCTGTGTCTGAAGTACAAGGTGTAACATTAAATGAAGGACTTATAGGAACATGTACAAATGGTCGTTTAGAGGATTTGCAGATTGCCGCAGAAATATTAGATGGGCAAAAAGTTGCTGATGGCTTTCAGCTGTTGATAGCTCCTGCATCTAAAGAAATTTATTTGCAAGCAATTTCGCAAGGTATTATTACTAAATTGATGAAAGCCGGAGCAAATATTTTAGGATCATCATGTGGACCGTGTCTTGGTACAGGTCAAGGAATTCCCGCCGATGGTTTTACAGTAATATCAACTGCCAATCGTAATTTTTTGGGTCGAATGGGTAATAAAAATGCTCAAATATATTTAGCGTCGCCTGCTTGTGTAGCTTATTCTGCTATTAAAGGTGAAATTACAGACCCACGCGGGAAAAATTTTAATGATAAATTCCCTTATGCAAAAGAGCAAGGTTCTGTTGTTGAGATAAAACAAGGAGATAACCGCAAACTTGGTAATGTTTGGAATTATTCTGATATTAATGATTTGAATACAGACCAAATGTTTGCAGGAAATTTAACATATAATGTGTTAAGCTCTGATGCAGCAGCAATTATGCCTCATTTGTTTAAAGGTTTTGATGAGAAATTTTCTGAAAATGTTGCAAAAGGTGATATTATTATTGCAGGTGATAACTTTGGTTGTGGCAGTTCACGTGAGCATCCTGCAGTTGGTTTAGCTTATGCAGGAGTTAAAGCGGTAATTGTAAAATCTGTAAACAGAATTTTTTATCGCTCAGCAATTAATCAAGGTTTATTACTAATTGTAAATCGTGAGGTTGTTGATAATTATAAGCCGGGCGATAATGTTGATATTGATTTTAAAAATGGTCTTATTAAATTAAACGAAAAAGAATTTAATATTGCTCCATTACCCGAAAAACTTATGCAAATTATTGAGAAAAAAGGTTTGGTAAATTGGATAAAAAATGAAAATTAAAATTTATCGAAAAAACTTTTTATTAAATATTTTTTTATTAAATTTGCAAGCTCATAAATTTCAGGTCCAATAGCTCAGTTGGATAGAGCAACAGCCTTCTAAGCTGTGGGTCGCAGGTTCGAATCCTGCTTGGATCACAAAGGGATTACTATTTTAAGTAATCCCTTTGTTTTTTTATGCTTTTGAGTAATCTTTATTTAGGTAATAACCTGAGTTCGATATAAGATATTATCACAGCTTCAATTATTTTTCTTTAGAAATTTATCCAAATTTTTGAAGTACTATCGGGATAATTCAAGAAAATTTGGATAAATTTATATGAAA
>QMPG01000246.1 GCA_003648455.1 Bacteroidota bacterium | reverse complement strand
TACTATGGAATTGTCAAAGTGGGCTCGCAAACGGAGTGAACAGTTACAATTTATCCCAAATATCAGATATTTAAAAAATTTGATTAATTTCTTAAATCTGCAAGTTTTTTTTGTATGCCACGATTCACCCTGATAAATAATCCGTCAGATGACGGATTTGTAGCGATTATGCTTTAACTTGCGGATATAAGATAGTTTTTGAAATAGATGCATGTATTAAAATTTTTAAAATAATATAACTTTTTCATTCAAATTCCTTATATTGTACTTTGATAAGTATAACTAAAAATTACTATTATGGCGTTTACCGAAATAGCAAAAAGGAGGTTTTCTTCACGAAAGTATACAGACAAACCTGTTGATAGAGAAATCATTATAAAGATACTAGATACAGTACGTTTAGCACCATCAGCAAAAAATTTGCAACCATGGCATTTTGTTGTATTTACAGAAAATCAGGGTATAAGAAAGATTGCGAGTTGTTATCAACATAACTGGTTAAAACAAGCTCCTGTAATAATTGTAGCATGTGGAGATCATAATGTTTCGTGGCGACGTTCAGATGGTAAAGACCATTGCGATATTGATGTAGCAATTGCTGTTGATCACTTAACTTTAGCTGCAACAAATTTTGGCTTATCAACTTGCTGGATATGTAAGTTTAATGTTATGCAATGTGCCGATATTCTTATGCTTCCCGATGGTATTGAGCCTGTGGCATTAATCCCATTAGGTTATCCTGCCGAAGAAGCCGACACAAACAGACATCAAGCATTAAGAAAAAATTTTAATAAAATTGTGCATTGGGAAAAATTTTAATTTACAAAAATCTTTAATGAGTCCAATATAAAAAATTTATGTCTTTAATACTTATACTAATAAAATATATTGTGATGATTATAAGAAATTTAGACAATATGTATAACTTTATAAACTTGAGACTACTCCTAAAACTAAAGTTATTAATTTATAGCCGCTTAGCGGCTTTTCGTCATTGCGAACGATAGTGAAGCAATCCTTACGCATTGATTATCAGGAGATTGCTTCGGGCTTTGCCCTCGCAATGACGTCTATGAAGACTTTTCGGAGTAGTCTCAACTTTTAACTTTAAACTTTTAACTTTAAACTTTCAACTATATCAACTATGATCATTGACGAATATAAAAAACCAAAAACTATTGAAGAAGCATATTCAATAATAACAACAAAAGAAGGCTCTCAGATTATTGGAGGAGGTGCATATATGCGACTTAGCAAAAAGCATATTAGCACAGCAGTCGATTTGTCAAACTTAAAACTTGATTTTGTAACCGAAACTAACAACTATATTGAGATAGGTGCAATGACAACACTTCGTGAACTTGAGATTAATGAAATTACAAATAAATATTTTAACGGTATAATCAGCAAATCAATAAGAAATATTGTAGGTGTTCAGTTGAGAAACATTGCAACTGTGGGAGGTTCTCTTGCAGGTAAATTCGGATTTTCCGATCTTATAACCGCGTTATCGGTTCTCGACTGCAAGGTAGTGCTTTACAAAGCCGGAGCTGTTGATTTATTAAATTTTACAAATCAAAAATATAATGATATTGTAGAAAAAATAATAATTACAAAAAATAATTTAAAAGCTGATTTCCAATATCTTAGAAACACAAAAACTGATTATGCAATTTTAAATGTGGCAGTTTCAAAACACAACGATCATTTTTATAAAATTGCCGTTGGTGCTCGTCCCGGAATTGCTGTATATGCAGAAAAAGCAGAAAACTTTCTTAAATCAGTCGATTTTTCAAAAGAAAATGCAGAAAAAGCAGGATTAATAGCTTCCGAAGAAATAAAATTTACTTCTAACTTCAGAGCATCTGCCGAATATCGTCAAGAACTTTGTAAAACACTTGTTTCGAGAGCAATACTTAATATTAATTATTAATTACTTAACATTATGATGAAGAAATAAATAATTTTAAAATATTTTAAACATGAAACATCCCCCGAAGTGTAGGAGCATGATATGACCAAAGAGAATTAAGATTTTTGATTTAATTTGGACACATAATTTAAATGATTATATTCTGAAATTTCAAACATTATAAATAAAGTTTTACAATATAAACATCTAATAATGAACCAACTACAAAAATATAGACAGATGAAAGAGCGAGTTTACATAAAAACTTTTCAACGTCCGCAGGACTTAAAAACGTTTTTTTCTTCGTACTTTTAGACGTTTTTATGTCCGTCAGCTGACGGACGATGAAAAGTCTAAACAACGCAGATTTTATTATCAAAAAAAATCCGTGTTAATCCGTGTAATTCGTGGACAAACAATTAAGTATAAGTTGAATACAAAAATATAAACAAATGAAAATTAAATTAAAAATAAATAATCAAGATAAAATTATTGATATAAGGCCGGACGAAATGCTTCTTGAAGTGCTTCGTAAAAATGGTTGCTTAAGTGTAAAACATGGATGTGATACTGGTTCGTGTGGTGCTTGCACTGTGTTGTTAGACGAAAAACCAATTCTTTCCTGTTCTTATCTGGCAGCTAAAGCTGATGGACACTCAATAACAACCGTTGAAGGCGTTCAAAACAAAGTAGAAAAAATTAGCAAATATCTTGTTGACGAAGGTAGTGTTCAATGCGGATTTTGTGTGCCTGGTCTTGTTCTAACAACAATGAGTATTGAAAAAGAACTTTCCAATCCTACTGAGGATGAGATAAATCATTATTTATCAGGAAATCTTTGTAGATGCACCGGTTATGTTAGCCACACTCGAGCAATAATGAAATATTTGGAGGACAAAAAATGAAACAAGTAAATAAATCTATACCAAAAATTGATGGCATGGGTCTTGCTAAAGGTAAACCCGCTTTTACCGATGATTTGGCCGACAGCAATGCTATTATTGTAAAAATATTGAGAAGCCCTCATGCTTTTGCCAGAATTAAAAATATTAATGTTGAAAAAGCCACTAAATATCCGGGAGTTGAATGTGTTTTTACTTATAAAGATGTTCCCCGAAATGTATTTACAAGAGCCGGACAAGGTTATCCCGAACCATCGCCTAAAGATAAATTTATTTTAGATGAATATGTTCGTTATGTTGGTGATGAAGTAGCTATTGTTGCAGCTTCTACCGATGAAATAGCCGAACAGGCAATGAAACTTATCGACGTTGAATACGAGATTCTTGAACCTGTCTTGGATTTTGAAAAAGCAGAAAATAATAAATCAGTTATTCATCCCGAAAAGGAATCATACACTATGTTCCCTATGGGTTTTGATGCTTCTAAAAATATTGCGTGCACTTATGATATGCACATTGGTGATGTTGACGATGTAATAAATAATTCTGAAGTTATTATTGATAAAACATATTACACACAAGCACAAGCTCATGTTGCTATCGAAACTCATTCATCAACTGCATATATCGACCATTACGAAAGATTAAATATAATCACTTCAACACAAACACCTGTCCACCTCAGACGAATAATTGGGGAAGCTCTTGGTATGCCAATTAATAAAATTCGTGTTGTGAAACCTCGTGTTGGTGGTGCCTTTGGTGGGAAACAACAAATTCATGGAGAACTATTTTGTGCTCTTGTTACTTTAAAAACAGGCAGACCTTCAAAATGCATTTATACTCGTAAAGAAGTATTCGAGTCGTCATTCTCACGTCATGCTATGCGATTAAATATTAAGCTTGGTGCTGATAAAACAGGTAAGTTAAAAGCTATAGACTTACGCGTATTATCAGATACAGGAGCTTATGGCGAACATGCACTTACTGTATTTATGATTGTAGGTTCAAAAACATTACCTCTCTACAATAAAGTTGATGCAGTTCGCTTTGGTGGAACTGTCGTTTATACAAACCACACACCGGGAGGTGCTTATCGCGGATATGGAGCAATACAAGGTAATTTTGCTTTAGAATCTGCAATGGATGAATTAGCCGATAAATTAAATATTGACCCGATTAAACTTCGTGAAATGAATATGATTAAGGAAGGTGAGACTTCTGAGATATTCAAAATTATGGGTGAAGGTGGCGAAGGTACAGCACAAATTATTGAAAGCTGCAAATTAGATTACTGCCTTAGCAGAGGTAGTGAAATGATTAAATGGAAAGATAAGTATCTGCATAAAAAACAGAATGATGATAAAGTGAGAGGCATTGGAGTGGCAATTGCAATGCAGGGTTCGGGCATACCAAATATGGATATGGGAGCAGCTTCATTAAAATTGAACGATGATGGTTTCTTCAATCTTTTAATTGGAGCTACCGACCTTGGTACAGGAAGTGATACTATTCTTGCTCAAATTGCAGCAGAGACTTTAAATGTACCTGTTGAAGATATTGTTGTTTACGCTTCCGATTCGGATTTAACTCCCTTTGATTGTGGAGCTTATGCATCATCTACTACTTTTGTTTCGGGTAACGGAGTTAGAAAAACTGCCGAAAAAATGAAGGCACTGATTATTACAGAAGGAGCAAAGCATCTTAAAATTAATGTAGAAGACACGATTTTTGACGGAAAGATTATAAAAAGTAAAGACGGTGAAAAATCAATATCTCTAAAAGAAATATCAAAAGGATGGTTGTATAATTACGGACAAGGACAAGAGCAATTAATTGCAAGTGATTCGTATGTTGGAAAAAAATCACCACCTCCTTATATGGCAGCATTTGTTGAAGTGGAAGTTGATACTAAAACAGGACATTTTGATATTATTGACTATACCGCTGTTGTTGATTGCGGAACAACAATTAACCCAAAGCTTGCTTTGGGACAAATGGAAGGCGGATTATTACAAGGTATTGGTATGGCTGTATATGAAGACGTAAAATACAATAAATATGGGCAGATGCTCACTAATAACTTGATGAATTATAAAATACCAACTCGCGAAGATGTGCCAAATATAAATGTTGAATTTGCCGATAGTTATGAACCATCAGGTCCTTATGGCGCAAAATCAGTTGGTGAAATTGGTATTGACACACCGCCTGCAGCAATAGCAAATGCAATTTATAATGCTGTTGGAGTAAGAATAACTGATTTGCCTATTACTCCTGAAAAGATTTTGATGGGAATGAGAAAGAAAGAAAGGAAGCAATAACCAACAGTTATCAATTAAAATTTTAAAATTAATATTTTTAAAACTCCCATTAATAGTGGAAGTTTTTTATTTTAACTTATTAGAAGTTAACCCGCTTTATTCATACAAAAACGAAGTGAATTGTATGAATGTGTGATAGATAGTGGGGTGCAAAGCGGGAACCGAACCGCCAGTTGGCGGTGAGCTCACGCAAGTAAACCCCGATTTAG
>QMPG01000245.1 GCA_003648455.1 Bacteroidota bacterium | reverse complement strand
TAAAGGGACATAGTTTACACTTTTTAAGTTGTAATTTGGTCTAAAAAAACAAATTACTATGCCTTGGAAAGAATATCTACTTATGGTGCATTTATGAATAAAAACACAAAAGATTCAATATTTATATTTAATTGTTATTTTGACCATATTGGAAAAATATCACAAAAAATGTCATCTGAATTAATTCTTGAAAAGATAAAAGAATTTGGTTTAAATAAAAGCAGAATAATAGTAATGGGAGATTTAAATTGTGAATCACAAGATGAACTAATACAACTATTTCGAGAAGAACTGGATGATGCGATTGAAATCTAGAAAAAACTACATTATGATCCTTATGGAACATATAATGGGTTTAATAATAATTTGATTGTAAAAAAAAGATTGATTATATACTTACAAAGAATCTGAAGCTTATAAGTTATAGACATATTGATGACAGGAGGAAAAATAATTTATTTATTTCCGACTATTTTCCTGTATTAGTTGAAATAATAAACATAGTACTACAAATCAGACATTCCAACAAAAAAAGTAAAAATACTTTAAATAAAAGTGAAATATTGACATGTAAGTCAATCATTTTGACAGTATTACAATATTATAAATAGTCAAGATGACAGGGGGTGAAACATCCTTTTTCATCCCCCAAAAAAGCAACTAATTGTAAATCAACAAAAAAATAAATACCTCATTAGTTCGCTCTATAATTTGGCATTTCTTTTGAAAATATATTAATCGAGAATTAAATTAATTGTTTAACTTAAAGTATGGAGGATTAAATTATGTCATTAGTAAAATTTTCAAACCAAATGCCTAGTTTGTTCGACCGATTTTTAGAAAATGATTTATTTGATTGGACAAACCGTAATTATTCAAACACTAACACTACACTTCCTGCCGTAAATATAAAGGAAGATAAAGATGGTTTCGAAGTTGAAATGTCAGCACCGGGCTTGGATAAAAAAGATTTTAAAATAGAATTAAACAACAGTGTGTTGACAATTTCTTCTGAAAAAGAGATTGAAAAAGAAACTAAAGAAGGTCAGCAATTTACTCGAAGAGAGTTTAGTTATCAATCATTTAGTCGTTCATTCACACTTCCAGAAACAGTAGAAAATGAAAAAATTTCGGCTAAGTATGAAAATGGAATACTATCAATTAACATTCCTAAAAAAGAAGAAGCTAAACCAAAGCCAACAAAACAAATTGAAATTAAGTAATTAAAAAAAAGTCAGCCAGCCTTAAAGGGTTGGCTGACTTTTAATCATTAATTATTAATTTTTTAAAATGAAAAGCTATGAAACTGTTTAAATGGAATATCACAGATATCAAGCCCAAATTCCCGAATATAGTAGAGAAATTTTTGGGCAAAAAGATTACCGATAAGGTTTCTAAGGAGCAAGAAGTATCGGTAGTCCCATCGGTAAATATTGCTGATGCCGACAAAGCCTTTGAGGTTAGTGTTGCCCTGCCTGGCTTAGACAAGAAAGACGTGAAAATAGAAGTCCAAAATGATTGTTTGGTTGTATCATCAGAGAAACAATATGAAAAAGAAGATAAAAAGAAAAATTGGATGCGCCGAGAATATGGTTATGCTTCTTTTCAGCGTATGTTTCAATTACCTGAAAGCGCCGACCAGGATAAAATTCAGGCAGAAATGAAAAATGGAGTTCTATCAATTAAAGTGGCTAAAAAAGCAGGCTATATTGAAAACAAAAAACAAATTGCTATTGAATAACTAATTGTTTAATAATTAAAATATAGGATTATGAAACGCAAATGGATATTATTCATTGCTGTTACATTAATCTTAAGTAGCTGCAATGGACAGGAAAAACAGATCAAAAACGATAAGTTAAGTGGCTTTAAAAATGAACCAAAAGAAGATATAAGAGTAAACAAAGAGTACGACAAGGATGGTAATCTTATAAGGTACGATTCAACTTATACTTACTTCTACTCAAATATCGAAAACGATTCAATTACAGAAGATAGCATTTTTAATAATTTTAAGAAATTGTTTTATTTACAGTATCCTTTTTCACACAAATCATATTTTAATGACTTGTTCTTTGAAGATAGTTTAATGAAATATGATTTTTATAAAAAAGACTTTTTTACTGAAAGATTTAGGAAAAACATGGAACAGACTGAAAGAATGTTTCAAGAAATGGATTCCTTAAAGAATCAGTTTTTCAACCAGCAATTTCAAAAAAAATAGTTGTAACACAAATTGATTGTTTAACCGTTAAATATATATTATCATGAAAACTCTAAATGTTCTTTTAGCAGCTCTACTGGTAATGGGAATTGTTGATGGTTGTAACAGTAAAACCGAAAAAAATAAAATTACTCAGGCACGTGAGGAAGTAAACATGGAAAAATCAAATGAACTTGGCATGGATATGGATTCATTGAATGCCGAAGTTCAATCCAAGTCCATAAGAGAAATAAATAAACGAAAGGTTAAATTAATTGAAGAAGGCGTTTCTGCTATTGACTTAACATACAAAGCATTGGTAGCTATTGAAGATGGAAACAAAGACAAAGCCATCGATCTAATCGAGAGAGGAGTAGGCAAATTGGAAGTTCTTCTGGCTCGAGATGAAGATTTAGTATTGATACCAATTAAGAATAGCATTAAAACAGAAGATTTTCAAGGAGATTTGGAAAGCATTAAGACGATTAAGAAAGCTATAAAAAAGGCAATAGAAGACGATTATTATCAAGTACTTCGAGATGAGATAGCCAAGCTGGGAAGTGAAGTCAGAATAGAAACCGTAAGTATCCCAATTCTTACTTATCCTGATGCTCTAAAACTAAGTGCTTCATTCTTAGAAAACAATGAAATTGATTTGGCTAAGGAAACCTTGCAAACAGCATTAAATACATTAGTAATTTCAGAAAAACGTATTCCATTACCTATACTTAGGGCAGAATCATTGCTAGAAAAGGCAAAAAAACAAGATGCCAAAGACGAAGTTAAGAAAAAAGAAGTCTTAACTTTATTAGAGAATGCTGAATACCAATTGACTTTGGCAGAAGAGTTAGGCTATGGAAATCGTGACAAGAAATACAAAGAATTAAACGATGCTATTAATGGAATTCGAAAATCTGTCAAGGCAGATAGTGATTCACAAGGACTTTTCGATGATATAATTGAGAAGTTAAGCACTTTTAAGGATAAGATAATTACTTAATTTTAGAATCAATTCGAGTAAAAAAGGGAATAGTATGTTTAATTGTAGCAAAATTTGAGCTGTCAAGTCTTAAAGAAAGCGATTCTATATAGACTTGGCAGTTTTCATTACAAATTAATTTTAAATTATGTAAGAGTATACTGGTTTTTAATGACTTTACCTATGGATGTTCTAACTTAACCCGAAAAATTCATGATTTTTCTACGCTTAAGAATTACCAATAAATTTGTTGTTTTTAATAAGCCCGAATTTGGGTACTTTTAATGCAGGGTTTACTTGCGAGAGCTCACTGCCAGCTGGCGGTTCGGTTCCCGCTTTACTTTCCACTATCCATCGCTAATTCATGCAAAAACGAAGTGAATTTCATGATAAAGCGGGTTAAAAACAAAAACCATAAGATTATTTGGTAGCTCAAACAAATTTTGTAAATTTACCACAGTAATAAAAAACTGTATTTAAAACAATGCCTTTTTTGCTACACATTTGTTATACAAAAAACCAATTTCTTTAAGGACTTAAAGTTTTTTCACTTGATATTAAGACAAATACAAATATTATTATAATGGAAATAAACGGAATTGTCCGTTTATTTAATTGTTGTAGCCAATTGAACTGAAATAGCAGAAATAGAAAAATATTTTAGCAATTAATGATGAAATGCTATATTTGTAGTAAAAGGAAAATAAATGAAATTAGATAAACAACATACCAATTATTTAGAATGGCTTAACAACTTAAAATCAAAAATACGAACAACACAAATAAAAGCTGCACTATCAGCTAATTCAGAATTAATTAAACTTTATTGGGAAATAGGAAAAGATATTTTTGAAAAACAAGAAATAAAAGGTTGGGGTAATTCCATTGTTGAGAATTTATCAAAAGATTTAAAAGCTGAATTTCCAAATATGAAAGGATTTTCAAGAAGAAATCTATTTTATATGAAGAAATTTTACAGTTTTTACAAATTAGATTTTGAAAAAGTGCAACGACTTGTTGCACAAATTCCTTGGGGACATAATATGCTGATAATTAGCAAATCACAGAATATAAACGAGGCAATATTTTATTTGAATGAAACACTTGAAAATAACTGGTCTAGGGATATTTTAGGTTTACAAATAGAAAGTGATTTGTTTAAAAGAAAAGGAAATGCAGTGACAAATTTTTCACATTCTTTGCCTCAACCAAACTCAGATTTAACTAATCAAACCTTAAAAGACCCATATTTATTTGATTTTCTAACACTAAAAAAAGATGCTGACGAAAAAAGCATTGAAGAACAATTAACAAAACACATAACTCGTTTTTTATTAGAATTAGGAAAAGGATTTGCGTTTGTCGGCAGACAATATCATCTGGAAATAGGCAAAAAAGATTATTATATTGATCTACTTTTTTATCATACCAAATTACGCTGTTATGTTGTTATAGAATTAAAAGCCAAGGAATTTAAGGCAGAATATGCCGGCAAATTGAACTTTTATTTATCAGCGGTTGATGATGTTTTAAAATCAAAAGATGATAATCCTACAATTGGAATTTTATTGTGTAAGGAAAGAAATAAAATTGAAGCAGAATATGCATTGCGAGGAATGTCGCAACCGATAGGTGTTGCTGAATTTAAGTTAAGTAAAGCTATACCAAAAGAAATTAAATCAGAATTACCAACGATTGAAGAGATAGAACTGGCTACAACAACGGCTATAAGCAATGCGGGCGAGAGTGATAAAAATGAAAATAATGAATAAAAATAAACGACATAACGATTTGGAAATGAAGAGCTATAAAACCCGCACTACACATAGCCAAGTACGTTAAGCAAAATACAGCCAATTACAAATAAATATTTATCTTTATAAAAAAAATGATAACAATAAAACAATTTTTCGCAAGAATATCGCCACTAAAAGACGAATATTGGCATTTATTTTCATCAAAACTTGAGAAGCGTGAATTTTCAAAAAAACAAATTATTTTACAATTAAAAAAGCCGCTTTATCAGCGGCTTTCGTTGTATCGAGGGAATAAGGCGTGTCCGTCTTTTGACGGAACTTGAACCTGCGTCCGTCAGCTGACGGATATAAGCCCGACAAGCTTTATTGAGATAAGATTTCTTTTCTTATAAAATTTCTGCCGCGTGAACTTT
>QMPG01000244.1 GCA_003648455.1 Bacteroidota bacterium | reverse complement strand
TCCATCTCCGTTCAGATCTTCATAAGAAATGATAGATTCTTCACCCCATGCCCAACAAACTTCTTTGTCGAATGGATAAACGAAAGGTTCAGGTTCAGGTTCTGTGCTGGCTTTAAATGAAGCATCAGGTAATGAACTCTGATATGCTTCGATTCCAAGAACCTGCCAAGAATTACCAACTACAATTTCCTCAAAAGTTGGAGGAAGTGGCTGTGGCTCCGGTGGTGGGGTTGATGTTGGATTTGAACACCCAATCATTGCGAAAGCCGCGATTGCGACTACTGCGATCATCAAGACCGCGTTAAAAATTTTTTTCATTTTTACTCCTTGTAAAAAATAAATAATATAGTTAATTGATTTTACTCAATTATTCTTTTATTGTCAAGTATTTAGGCAAATACATTTAACATTGTTGCAAAAGGATGTGCTCCTATCATTTCCTTTATTTGACTTCCGTCATAATAATATATGAAGGTAGGAATGCTTTGAACTCCAAAAAGTTGTGCTAATTCACTCTCTTTTTCTACATCAACTTTTACTACTTTTATGTCTGTCTCTTCTTCTATTTTATCCATAATTGGTTCCATCATTTTACATGGCGCACACCAGTCAACTGCGTGGAAATTAAAGATTACTTTATCGTTTGTCTTAATAATTTCATCTACATTTATCATTTGTTATCCTTTTATTGCTTTTATTTCAAGATTAAAATAATCACTTTTAAGTGATGAAATAAAATTATCTATATGTATTTTTTTTCCGTGTTTAAGTTTTTTGTTAAAAGAAGTAAGGAAGGTTTTTAATTCATTCTTTCCGTTAAAAGTTTTTGTTTCATTTTCTTTTTTTATTATATATGCCTTAAAAAAAGCTTTGGGTTTCCTTTTAGAGTTTAAAACTCTTTTATCAGTTTTTTTTGTTAAACCTTTATTCCAAGGTATATTGCCTTTTAAGGAATTAGAAATGTTTTTCTTTCGTTTGTCTGAAAAGGAAACTCCCAACAAAGAATCTCTTCTTTTCTCTTTTTCAAGGTTTTCAAAATCTCCATATAGTTCTTTATATGTTTTTCCAAAAGCCCAATGGTCCTCCCCTTGTCTTTTCATTTTAGCTATAATTTCTTTTTTGTTTGGGTGCTCGGAAAGATTATCTCCTCCAAGTCCTCCTTCGTTCATATTGCAAAGGGAACCTTCGTTTTTTATTCTAATACCAATCTCTTTTATTAAAGACATTTCATTAAGAAAAGATTGTTCTTCAGTAATGTTTTTATTTAATACAACAATATATTTTTCTAAATCAAACCCACTTTTTTGTATTTTTTTAATTACATTTTTTTTCAAGCTGTTTCTATCATTTCTTTTTAGGTGGTCTAAGTATCTACTTTTTTTACCTTTTCCTACATAGAAAGGTTCATATAGAAGAGATATATTACTTAAAGTATATCTGCCAGGACTTCTAGGGTCAAGGTAGATATAATTATAATATACATTGATTTCATCAACGTTTGTCATTATCAATTCTCCTTTCTATAATGGATTCAAATGATATGTAAATAACAATAATAATGAATACTAATCCATAAACAAGGAATGGTATCCAGATAAAGCCTGTCATTGATACTAACCAATTGATTTTTGAAATACCAAATATCTTAGCCCAAAACATAGCAAGACCAATTATAATACCAAGCCACGCAGATAAAACAACTACGCCAGCGTTATTCGCTATTTTTTTCATCGTTTTTAACATCGATTACCTCCGGTCTAATATGTAAATGTAATTTTGAATCTGCGTTCTTTACTATATAAGCATTAATAACACCCAGATTATTTTTTGCGAGTTTGTCGTTAAATTCATAGTAAATTAAAATAGTATTGTTTGCTTTCCGGGCAGAGTGCATCTTTTTCTTTTTCCCCTCGACGAGTATGTCTTGCCCTATAAAGGTTTTAAACCATTCTAAATCATTTTGTAGGTTTTTCAACTTCTTTAACCGTTTTAATGCTTTTCACTTCTGCCTGGTCCATAAACATAATCTCTTGACCGTGCTTGGTCATATATTCAACACTGAGTTTTTCATAAACTCTTAGATTTCTCTCATAAGAACCTTGCGCATTCTCACAATTTTCTTTGATAGATATATCTATATCTATGATTTGACGAAACCTAATTTTATCATTTATAGTAAATTCTACTACTTCGTGTTTAACTTGGTCTGTCATTAAGTTATATTCAACCTCTTCATCAAAAAAGTCAGCAAGATACTGAGCTATTTCTAACGCTAAGTGGTTAAAGTCTTTCGCGCAGACTTCTTCAATAATACTTCTATCGGCACCATCTTCTTCTTTTTTGTTACTGATTTCTTCCGAACCGGTGTTTTTGTTACCGATTTCTTCGGGACTGGCTTTTTTGTTACCACTTTTTTCGGAGTTGTTGCTTTCGCGCGTTTCTTCACTACCACTTTCGGAGTTGATTTCTTCCGCGTTGGTTTCTTCTGACATTCTTCACCCTCTTTTTTCCATGCTATACTATTTGCTTTAGTTAGCAGTTTTTTCTTTTTTAAGTCGGCAATTTCTTCTAAGGTAATATCTTCTTCAAAGATTGTTCCACCTTGGAAGTAATTAATTGCCCTTAACTTACCATTCTTTTCTATAATTTCCATATAGGTTTCTGGGTTTCCCAATCTTCCCTTTCGTCTATAGAGTTTATTTTCCATTTTACTTCTTTAAATCTTTTAGTCCATGCGACGGCAAAATTCTCTTCTTAGTCGCTTTCTTCTTTATATCAAAATAACCTTTCAGTTCATCGATATAAGCTTCAGGTACTTCTAATTTCAAGTTGTTGTTAGCGTTTCTATTAGAAACTAAATGCAACACTTTAACTCCACCCGACATTCGTGGTGAAGTAGAAATTATTCTGTGATTTAATATTCCAGCTTCTGCTTTAACTCTTCTCATAAAAGCCGGAATGTCCTCGTTATTCTTTTTCGTTACATACTTTAAGTTTTTTTTCATTTTGTTGCTCCTATAACATAAAGACTAGTTGATAAAGATCCAAAGTGGTAATAGTAATCAGTTGATACTGAATTAAATCTCATACCTTGTTGCTTAGGATTACATATAAAAACTGTATTTTTAGGGTGTAATAGATTAAACTTATATGTATCATTTCCTTGATGCTTTTTTACATTTCTAAAATCATCAGAATCAAAATACTTTTCTGTTATTTTAATTCCTCTTGTTCCTACAACATAAGATGCTATAGATTCAAGTAAAGAGTTTTGTATTAAATTCTTTTGTCCAAAAACATTATTAAACGGAACAGTTTTTTTAACATAATCAAAAAAACCACCATTAATCCAAGCGATATCATCATCAAAAGAAATAACATCATCAAATTGAAGTGCGGACCATAACATATGAACATATTGATTGTTCTTGTTTATGAACGCTTCTGGCATTGATTTTTTTGAAATCAAATTAATCCCATATCCTTTAGTTTCAGTTTTATAACAATAATAATCTCTCATTTTAATGTAAGTTTCTATTTTCTTTTTTGATTCAAAAGAATCTTCTTTTTCTCCTAAGTCAACAAAAACTTCTAGGTTTTTAACCTCTTCTGGATAGAATTTAAGAAAAGTATTAATAAAAATATTAAATACTTCTGGGCTAAATGTTCTAACTGTTATTTTCATTTTTGCCTCAGATGGGATTCGAACCCATATATTTATTTCCTAACATTTTGAGTATTAGAGCTTTTCCAGTTTGACTTACTAAGGCTTAGCTTTACTTATTGAAAATCGAAGCGAGTGCTGCAACTACCCCAAGAACAGCTATAACAATAACTGCAATTCCTACAGGAATCCAAACAATAGAACTAATTACTGCAAACCAATTCCAGTTTGCAAGTCCATTTCCAGTAGCTTTTATTATTACCATAACTATCATGGCGATAGTTCCGATTCCGATTCCACCACCTGCACTGCTTTCGTTGCTCATTTTTTCCCCTTTAATTACTCCGAGAGAGATTCGAACTCTCACTGGACTGGGCTTAAACCAGATGACTCTGCCGTTGGTCTACCGGAGCTTGATTATCTCTTACTTAATTATACTCAATTATTCTTTTATTGTCAATTAAATTACATCCCAGCTAGGAGTCGAACCCAGATCAAAACGTTTGGAGTGTCTTATGCTACCATTACACCACTGAGATATGTTTTTTTGCTCTCGGAGGGAGTCGAACCCTCAGTCATTTCTGACACGACTTCTAAGGACGCTGCGTGAACCAGTTTCGCCACGAAAGCATATAGCGGAAATTAATCCGCTTATTTTATTTATCTTTTAATAAAGTTTCTCCTTTTATTAACCAAGAAATACCGAATGCCCAAACAACAATACTTTCTAACCAGAAAAACAACCTAAAAGTATCTGTAGCCTTTCTAAGCGAAGGAAATAAAATAGTAATTAACATAATAAGTATAGTTGAACCTATTACTATTCCACATATTTTATAAACTTTATTTCTTTTCTTCTTTCCTTCAGTTCCACTATTTCCTTTTGTGAACTGAAAAAATGACATAACACCCATAAAAGAAAATGTTAAAATAGCTGCCGCATAATGGATAATTCCAGTTGCTTTAGGACTAAGAAACATAAAAATATAGTTAGGAGAATCAGTTCCAAAACATGGAAATAATGCTACTAACAGCATAGAAACACCAGCAATTGATGTTATTATTTTATCCCTTAAATCATATCCTTTATATGAAATAAGAAAAATTCCTATAACAGCTAAAAGGGAAACAAAAATATCTCCTGCTGTTGTCCAATAGTAAGCTGAGATTGATACTTCCATAGGAAGAACACCACCCAACATCTTACCGAAAATTAAAGCAAATGGGAAAACTAAAGCTAAAAATCCAATTGCTTTTCTCATAGTTAAATATGAGATTATAATATTATTCATAATAACTCCTCATATTTAACTTTACCTCGAATGGGAGTCGAACCCATAATCGTGAAATTTTAAGTTTCACAGCTACACCAATTTGCTTTACCGAGGCGAAATACGGTTCCTAATCGAATCGAACAATCACCCTTTCGGATGGCAAAGATTTCAAATCTCATTTGGCGCCATGCCGCTAGGAACCATTATTTTATATGATATTTTCTATGACAATTAGCACATAAAACATCACATTTTTTTATTTCTTCAAAAATAGTTTTTTCTCCTACGGGTTCTAATAAAAAAATAGAACCTTACGGGATGTCTCGGTTTCGAACCGAATGCCCTAACGGACACGTACTGATTAGCAATCAGTCCCTCTTCCTTGGAGGTTGCTCATCCCAAAAATAAAAAAACCCTACGACGATTGTCATAGGGTATCTATATAACAAACCGCGTAATTTTA
>QMPG01000243.1 GCA_003648455.1 Bacteroidota bacterium | reverse complement strand
GGACGCATTTTTAAACAACGTTTCGCTTCGTTCCGTTTGCGAGTTTTTGATAGTGTCACGCCGGCCGTTAATCAACATGGAGCGAAGCGGAATGTTGATTAATGGGTGTGCACTGCCACGCCATTCTTTTTGGGCGTGGAGTGCTGTGTTACGCCTATTCCCTCTGAAATCAGATTCATTATCTTTAACAATTTTTCAATCAAGTCAAATTTGTTGTTCAACGGTTGGGCTATGCGTAGTGCGAGGTTCTTAGCACTTTTATTCATTATTGCTGTGTTCGTATATTAGCCATAATCATTTCATTTATTGCGATTTACCCGCCATTGTGTATATGCTGTGTTGTGGGTAATGCTTCAATTATTCACTATTGCTTTTTCAGGTATTGCCGGTAAACCTTGTCTTTGCAAATAGAACGAATATTTTTGTTGTATTGCTGTTATGTAAGGTGGTAAAATTCTACCAATTCTATCTGCTTTTATACTATTCCATTTCTGTATTTTAATGTCATTTAATGTAAATTCTATAATTTTTCCAAATATAACAAAAGGCAAATAAATTTTATTTACTTTTTCAATGAAAGCACCATTAACAAACCTTATTTCATTATCTTTTTGTTCTTCTGGATTTATATCATCCTCATTGATAATTTTTCCTTTCAGGCAATATAGTTCTGGATTTCTTTTTCTTGCAATATCACATTCAGGACGAATATTTAAATAATATCTATCATTTTTTTCACCATTCACACTATATCTAAAAATATCTCCGGTGTGTGGTATGTCCGGCAATGACTCATTTCTAATAAACCGTTCGGCTTCAAGAACTTTTCTCAATTCATCTTTTGATAATTCATCATCACTAATGCTTAATATTTTTTCATCAAATTTAATTGGTTCGGTTCTTGCCATTATATTCTTGAATATGAAATTGCCAAGCTCATAATTTACATCTGAACCATCATCTGTAAATGTCTTTTGCAATACGGAAGGCCATTTATGGTTGATGTTGTAAAAATCCCAAAACAGTTTATTTTTTGCCTGATTTAATTGATTTTCCCATTCTTTAAGCACATAAATTGAAGGTGTTTGTTTTAACCAATTTTCTATTTCCGTAAACACTTTATTCTCATCTTCATCAGATATCAAATCACTTTTCTTTTTAACAAATATATAATTGCTTGAACGGTCATTATATAAATCTTCTTCACTTAATTTTGTAATAATAGTATCTGACTCTAAATGGCTAAAAATAAAAATCGGAACAAATGTAACTTGCTGTAATATTTTAATAAAATTAATTACATTATCAATAAAAGGTTTTTCGTCAAAATACATCCCTTCGGGTTTTTCAAAAAGTTCCCAATCTAGTAAAATGAAACTGACATTATTAAAATCTGATATAATGTTTTCATCGGGAATATCATTATATTTGAGCAATGGAATATTCTCTTTTTCTAATTTTTCGATAATATTTAATATCAAATCACCACTTTCTTTATCATTAATTTTATCATCAATAACTACTGCTACTCCTTTAAATAATTCTTTTATATCCATAATTAATCCTCTTTAACAAAACTTACAACAAAATTAGCTCCGGATAATACCTTTTCAGAATTGGTATCAGCTAACCAGATTGCATAATCAATTCTTTCAAGAAGTTGACGAGCTATATATAATCCAAGGCCTCTACCTTCCTCTCCTTTGCCGGAATAAAACGGTTCAAAAATATATGTGATATCTTCTTTATTTACTCCTGGTCCGTTATCAGAAAAAATTAATTTTCCTTCATTTCCATCAAGAGTTATTAAAATTGATTTGTTCTTAATGTTTACAGTATCTAACCAGTAAATGGCATTATCGAAAAGATTAATAAAAAGTTGTAATAAAATAGCGTCTGTGCATTTTGCAATTAAGGGAGAACCAATTTTATTTGTATCTACTTTTATTTTATATCTGTTTAACACATTCTTATAAATTCTGATAACTTTTTCAAGGATATCTACGACCCTGATATTTCTTCTTCGTTGTTTTGTTGATTTAAACATTACTTGAATATCTTTCATTTGCGATTCTACAAACGAAAATATCCCTCGCAACTTGTGCAGCTCTTCAACAGCATCATCTGTGGTTTTAGATTTATTCATCAAGTCTTTTATTAAATCATCAATACCTAAAATCCCTTTTGTAAGCATTGACATCATATCGTGAGAAGCAACCTCCACTGACATTCCAATACTTGCCAAATCTTCGGTTGTCTTGGCTCTTTTTACTAAATAATCTCTTTCAAGTTTATAGGTTTTTGAAAGATTATTAACAGCTTTTCGAACGGCTTTATTATTTTGAAGATTTTTTATTATATCATCAAATTGTTTCTCTATTTTTTTAGTTTTAAATACATCCTGTTTTTTTTTGCTATTTTGATAATCTATTAAATATTGTTTAAACTTTTTTTGTCGATAGTATGAAAGAAATGATTGAATTAAAGAAATAAAATCCTGTGTGGCATTCCCTTCATCAATTAAACCTTCTCTGTTTGTTTTATCTTTCAATTCAGGATTTTCTGTTTTTGAAATTTTAATAACACCTACCACCTGATCATTACTAAAAAATTGTCCTGCAGAGATAGTTCCTCTAAACATATCAAGTTTTAGCCAATCGTCATCCGGATTGCCATAAGGATAAACTCTTATACCATCACGATACAAATATATTCTATGTTCTTTTATAATTTTTTTGTCACCTTCATCAAGTAGATATTTTAAAGGGGCATCTTTGTTTAAATCAAAAAAGTAAAAATTAAAAGTAAAATTTCCACATTCCGGTTTTCTAAAATTATCAGAGCAAATTTCTTTTTCTTTCTTTTTATCATATGTTTTTATACAGAAATGTTCTTTAAATAATTTGATTCCTCTAATTTGAGAATTATTGATATCTAACAATTTAGGTTGGTTGTTTTCATTATAAATAAATGCATCTTTAGAGTTATCAAACTTTCCTTCAATTTTAAAGACTACTTTTGTTTCCAATAATCCGGATAATTTGTCTAAGTAATTTTCGGATAATGGAACCCTTTCATTATTTATATAAAATCCAACAGTAAATTCATCATCACTTTTTTCGGGATGAAAAATTCTATTAAATATTGGTTGAAGTTTTGAAATACCTTCATAGATATTTTCAATTTTTTTTCTAGACCATTTGCCTTTTAGTCCTGATATTTCAATAATAGTTCCGTGATTGTTTTGAGTTACTTTTTTATGTTCTACCTCTAACTCTTGATTAAGAATCTTATTAGGTGTATTTATGTTTACTACTATATTAATATCATCAATAAAGATTTTGTTTCTGTCGATTTTACCTGTTTCATTATTTTTTTTTGTCAAGAAATCCCCGTCATAAGCGGATAAGTCATAATTGATTTCATATTCTTTATTGGAGAGTTCAGGGTGAGTTGTAATAAGTATTTTATTTCCCAATTTTAAAATTGCAAAACGACCTATCCCTTTTTCTCCTTGAACAATTCTTCCTTTTTTTGTAATAAACGTTTTTCCTTTACCTTTAAATTTATTTGGTGTAGCTGGATTCATCCAACTATTTTCAATAGTTTCAAGAGACATTCCTGTCCCGTTGTCTCGAATAACAATTTTTGAATTTTCGTTTATTTTAAAATTATTTCCAAAGTTTTCGAAACTTACTTTTACCCAGTCTGCATCCGCATCATAAGAATTTTTTATTAATTCTGTTAATGCAATTTGCTCATTCTTAATTAACTGCTCACCAAGCATTGTTAGAAGTCGAGCATAAGGTCTTATTTTAAAAGTTTTTTTATCCATTTTTCTTTTTTCCTATTACAATAAATTCTTCTGCGTAAACTTTACGACTGTTTTTATCAGTTGTAAATTTACCGTTTTTATCTCGGTATGGTGTTAATATTTTATTTGAAATCTTACGCTTTGTAATTTCAATATCTCTATACCCTATATTTAGCATACTTTCTACAAGATGTTTTGCATTATTAATTCTAATACCTTTATATTCAGTATTTCCTATAACAAAAAGAGCAATACCATTTTCATTCAGCATTTTGAAAGATTTCTTGATGGTTTTTTGCATATCGACAAAATATTTTGCAGTTGACTTGGCTTTTCGTTTATCCTGATTATACAGTCTAAATACAATGTCTTCACCTGTTTTATTTAACTGTTTAGCATCCTTTACAAAATTAGAATTATGATATAAACTTCCAATAGATCCTTTTCGTAGAGATTTATAATCATCAGCAAAATCTAACCATAATGTAGAAAGCTGATGTAAATCTGCATACTCATATGAAGTAACATACGGTGGACTTGTTACGATTAAATCTACAAAAGGCTTTCTTGTTTTTTTATTTAAAAAATTAATGTTCTCAATTTTCACTTGTGGTTTATTGTGAATATCATTTTCTAAATTAGCCGTTCTCATAATATCAAATTGCTTTGAAAAAGCGTTTAGAACATTAGCAGGTTTTTTATTCGGGTCAATCTGTGGTTTAATTGATTTTGTTAACCAGATTGAAGTGGGTTTTAATATGTTAGAAAATGCTGTCAGGAAGAAGTTCAAATATTTACTTTTCAGTGGAATACTTTGATAAATTGAAAATTTAAGTTTTAGTAAGTTTGCTGTTTGTTCTTCTTTAAACCAATACCAAATTCGTTCATTTATTTCTTTCAAATCGTTTTGGCTGATATTAATTTTATTGTAGTTTATTAAAATGATATCATAATACTTAAGCAAAATAGAATCTTTATAAGCTTGACTTTTAGTTTTTGCAATTAATGTGGCAACAGGATTGATATCACTACCCCAAAAGTTTTTCCCGTTTCTTGTAGCTTCATAAGCTGTAGTTCCGCAACCACAAAACATATCCGCAATCCAATTTATATTTTGATTGTAATTTTCAGCATAATCTATTGCTTTACTTGTAATAAATGCTGGGAATTTTGCAGGGTATGCGTGAATTCTGTGCATTTTATTTTCTTTGACATCTCCTGTATTCCAAAACTCTTCGATTGGAATAGCGTCAAAATTGATATTTATATTTTCGTTTATTTGCATTGTTTTTCTCTTTTTGTTGCATTACCTATAACTTATGCGTATTATCAATTGTTGTTACTCCTCTTATTTGGCAGGATAACAACAAGGGTATATATTTTTCTTTTATCATTTTTTATAATTCCTCCAATTATTTTCAATAATTTCTATTACTTATTACAGTCAAGACTTTTGCTTCAAATAGGCGTAACGGCCGGCGTGCCACGTCATCTCGTCATGAGCAATGGGATGCGTGGCGTAGTTCGCATACCAGTTGTGATTAGCGAGATGATTAAAAACGAGCAAATCAAAGTCACGGGTTGTCGATT
>QMPG01000242.1 GCA_003648455.1 Bacteroidota bacterium | reverse complement strand
ATTATCAATATCACCATACATTGCATCAGAAGAGAATAGCTTAAAACTTTTTATAAACTTTATTTTACCATCAAAATCAACATTAGTACCATTGGTGTATTTTGTAATAAAATTCTTGAGCTGTTGAAAAAAATGCTTAAATTTTAGTCTATTTTCAATAGCAAATAATATCTTTTTATTGAAAAGTGTAAACCTTACAGGAACTAGACCAAATGCTTGAATATAATGTGCTTGATACTTCTCTTGCTGAAAACTTCCTTGAAATGTTAATTCAATTAAATCAAAATGGCTTTGTACTCTAAGATTTCTATTATCAATCCTATGTTGAATTGCGCTGTTATAATTACTAACATATCGTTTGAAAGCATTAGCAATTGGAACATAATTTTTTTCATTTTCATCATCCTCTATACTATTCCCCATTCCTCCTTGTCTTGCTTTGTACGAAACAACTCCCTCTGATGGGTTCTTGAAATATAAATGTGATTTTGCCATAACTTATTATAAAATTCTGAATATTATATATTTTGTTGGTCGTTTTTATTATTGCTTTAGTAATTTATTGTATTTTCTACTATATTATTTTATAGGCTACATTTAATATATATTCTTAATTATCATGCTTATATCATTATTATCTCTAAAACAAAACAGTCATAATTCAAACCCTAAATATACAAATAAAACCAATCCAAATAACAAGTTATTAAAAAAAAGAACTACTTATTTTGACATAAAATCACCTACTAACAACACCTTTTTTTACAATTGTTTTTATATTCAACTACCACTAAAATCTTGCAACTTCAGTGGTAGTTGAGGGATTATTTCTTATTTCCTAATAAACGTGTAATAAAATAGCATCCATAATACTCAAATAAGAAAACTGAAAATGAGCTTAACACAGTAACGGTAGAATTAACATACTTTTCTTATTGCTTTGAAAATATATTTTTTTGAGTTATGATACTCAATTTAAAAAATCAACTTATACAATTTTTACTTAAGTTTAACTCAGTTCATTATTGGCTATTTCGTTATTTTCTTCTCTGTGCTACCCATAATGTATGTTCTCTTGATATTGCATTTTCAGAATCCAAAACAAATTTGGATAATTCAATATCAGTTTTAACATTCTCAGATAATTCTACTATAAAATTTAATTCTTGTGTTGCTGTTGTATAAGCTTCTTTTAATTCTTGATGTCGTTTTAATTGTAACCAACTTAAAGCAGAAATAGTGGTGAACAATCCTACAAAATTCCAATTCGAATTAGGTGTTTTTATTAGATATACTATCGCAACAATTGATAAAAATTGAAAAGTAAAAATTACCCAGAACCAGAAATTATGCCTTTTTTGATTAAATTCTACTCTCGTAGAATACCGATTTTTTTGATCATTTATACGTTTTTCAACAAAAAGTTTTTTTCTCTCATTGGTAGAAAGGGTTCTAACTTCTTTCATTTTACTTGTGACAATAGGCAAATTTAATGTTTTTGAGTTTAATTTAGATGTCAAATCTTTGACCTCATCAACGATACTTCTTATTCTATCAACAAAGATTTTCTTAGCATTTTCGGCAGATAATGATTTTTCAAACAACTCTGAACAAGTTAT
This sequence comes from Bacteroidota bacterium, assembly GCA_003648455.1. The sequence goes on along the minus strand of QMPG01000242.1, from coordinate 3,791 downwards.
ATATCTCCAAGTTAGAGTTTTACAAGATTCAGCCAATGCTCTTGATTGATACCAAATATCTTCAAATTTTTTAACTTTAAGCAATATTGTAATTCCCATACTAATAAATAATAACAAGCCCGAAACTATGAACAGCCACATTTTGGGTTCAACAGCGTGGACGTATGAAAATACTGCCATTACTCCTAGTTGTAAAAACTTTACCTTTATAAACATCTTTGTTATTTAGGTTTTTATAATTTACTCCATCTGCTTTATCTGAATATTGACTTGACACATCAGTTCCGTCAATGTTACCTTCACTGCCTTTTGAATGAATTATACATTTTACATTTCCAAAACCTATTTTGAGAGTTGGGATAGTAGAATTCGTAATCCCATTTTTTCTTAGGCGGTAGATAACTACCAAGAATCATAGTTTTCATTTCTGGTATGTTAAGATACCCGTTAGGGTGGTGTTCTGTGGTTTTTTTGCATTTGTTAAATAATTAGATATTTGTGTGTTGCATAGAATGTATTATAAAATATATTATTAGTAATTTAGAATAATATATCAACTTAATATTATACCTAAGGTCTGTCTATAACTTAATAAGTAAAATCAGGTTCTTTAAATAAATCCAAAGAACCCAATTATTTATTTATGTAGTATGACATTCATTACTACAATAATAGCAGCCATTTGATTTGGAATAATGCTTTTTTGCTTCTTCAACTGCATCTTTACAGCTTAGAAAATTTCCAAGAAAAATTCTGTTGGATACATCAGGCATATAACTGCAGCCCTCTTTATGCACTTCATGGTCTCCATTTGCTTGTGAATTCTTGTTTACATAATAATTTGCCATATTAATTGTTTAAAATATTTCTATTCATTTCTTGGCAGAATAGTTCACCATAATATTATTCTAATGTGATAAATAGCGCAAAAGCTAATCTGATTTAAAATATCAGCTGTTAAAATATAGCTCCAAAAATAATTGAAGCTTCTACGATTTCTTTCGTTTTGGTGGCTTTAATGATGGTGTATTTCCAGGCGTGTCTTTATTATCTCGTGCTCGTCTGTCTGGTTTTCCTGTTGATTTAGCAATCCGTTTTGGTCCTGTTTTAAGTGCCATGATTATGATTTTAAATTATGATTTAAATTATAATGAATACTCTTGTTTGTACTCATCATCAAAGTTAAAAAACATATTTCAAAAATACAATACGTATAAACACGTAAAAACTAAGTATAAACACTTAGTATTAAGCCTTTTTTTGGGAAAATGGGATTTTGGTCGGCGTGAAAACGTAAATTTATTTGTAAAGAGGTCGGATTATTTGAAGTTGGATAAATAGTGCTTGATTTTAATCCTTTCTCAAACTTTTTGGATTATTAGAATAGAATCTATTTTTTATATAGTTGGGTGATGACTTTATTATCATTGTAATGTTTTTTGTTATAATTCAAGTATATAAAATTTACGGACTCTATTAATTCGTCACATTATGAGTAGACATTCCACAGACAGCCTCTTGCTGCAAAAGGCTTTGGCGAGGGTTTTGGCGTTTGGAGGATGTGTATGTCCGCTTTGGCGAGGGTGTAAATTCATATTTTTCTTTTACTCAATATTATTTCTCCAGATAGATTTCAAAGGATTTAAAAATCTTTCTAAAAGTCGTATATCATCGGTTATAATATCTGCCGTACCTGTCATTTCTTGTGAGAACTTTAAGTGTTTGCCATAATTTGAAATTAAAGTATCTGGTATTTCAATTTCGGCAGTGTAAATTGCTCCATTTTCGGTTTGAATAGGTATTAATGAAATAGATTTTATAGTTCCTCGTAAAAGTCCAAATTCCATATATGGGAAATTGTCAAACTTAATATTCACTGTTTGTCCTAATTTTACTTTTCCGACTCCGATTGCAGGAATTTCAACTTTTCCAATTATGTCAGTAGCTTTTTTTGGGATAATCGTAGCCACTATTTCACCAGTTTGTACATTCTGATTTTTACTCCAAATTTTGGTAAAAGTAACTTTTCCGTCAATTGGCGAAATAATCAAATAACGTTGTTTCCATTGTTTTATCTGACTTTTTAAGTTTTGTTGAGCCTCATCAATAGCAATTTCTTGTCGATTTTGTTCTTTGCTTTCTTGTAATTGCAAATCAAGTATTTGTTGGTCGAGCTGATTAATTTGCATTTGTGTATTAGCAAGGGTAGTGCGGATATTTTCAAAGCTTAGCTTTTCTTGCAAATATGTTTTTTCTGCCTTTTCAAAATCTGATTTGGAATAAACATCTTTCTCAAAAAGTGATTTATCTCTTTCAAATTGCTGTTTTGCAAGTTTCAGTTCTTGCTCTTTCATTCCTCTTTGTGTCCAAAGTCGGTCGTAATAAAGCTTAAAATCTCGTTTCTGTTGCTTAACGGATTCTATTTTCTTATTATAATAATCCAGTTCTTTAAAATTATTATAAGCATGCAAAAGTCGAGAGTAAGCCGAGTAGCTTTGTTGCAATTCGCCAAGGACAAAATTGATGGAATCAATTAATAATGAATTCTCTTTTTGTTTATTTAATAGGGTTTCAAGTTTTAAAACCTCTTTATAATTTGCTGTGTTTTCAATAATGGCAATTATCTGATTTTGTTTTACTACTTGTTTTTCTGAAACGAAAATATTAGTTATTTTTCCACTATTTTTGGCAATAAGCGAAGCTGGTGGATTTTGTGTTGTAAGCGTTATCCTTGATTGAATAATATCTGGATACTTAAAAAACCAACTGCCAATCAATAAAGAAACTACAACCAATAATATCACAGAAATTCCTGCACGAATTATCCAACGAGGAGTTGCTCCAAGTATATCTTGAACTTCCTCACTTCTGATTTCTATCTTGTCTATTTTCTTTAACTCTGACATTTACTAATGTGTTAATTTGATAATGTGGTAATGTGGTAATGTGGTAATGCAATAATGTGAAAATTAACGCATTATCCAATTAACGCATTAACTAATTACCTAATTCCAACTGATTCTTAACCAATTCATAATATCCACCTCTTAACTTCGTCAACTCCTTATGTGTTCCTGTTTCTATTATTTTACCTTTTTCTATTACTACAATTTGGTCAGCATTCTTTACTGTACTTAATCTGTGGGCTACCACTACAACCGTTCTACCTTTGAAAAATCTATTCAAATTATCCATAATAATCCGCTCATTATTGGCATCAAGTGAGTTTGTTGCTTCATCAAAAAATAGATACTGTGGATTTTTATATACAGCTCTTGCAATCAATATTCTTTGCTTTTGTCCTTGACTTAATCCATGACCTTCACCACCAATTTTTGTATTATAACCAAGTGGTAAACTTTCAATAAATTCTTGAATATTTGCAGTTTTTACAGCTTCCAATAATTTTTCTTTATTTACATTTTCCTGCCCAACGGCAATATTCTTTGCAATTGTATCATTAAAAATAAAACCTTCTTGCATTACTGCTCCAATTTGCCCACGCCACCATGCTTGCGAGAAGTTTTCCAGTTTATTTTCTCCAATTAGTATTTCGCCAGTATTAACTTCATAAAAACCTAAAAGAAGCTTTACCAAAGTGGTTTTTCCACTGCCACTTGTTCCAACAATTGCTGTTATTTTATTTTCCGGGATTGTTAAGTTTACACCTTTCAGTACCATTTCGCCATGTGGTTTATCATATTGAAATTCAATATTATTCATTTGTATGCTTTTATCCTGCGGTAGAATTGCTACCTTTTCATCATCTATATTCTCTTCATCATCTTGAT
>QMPG01000241.1 GCA_003648455.1 Bacteroidota bacterium | reverse complement strand
GTAAAAACTATTACTTTAACTCCAAACTTTTTTTGACTTTTTTAAGAACTTTTTTTTATTACTTATTGCTTTTTTTCAAAAGCGAGCGCAAAGGTAAAAACTATTACTTTAACTCCAAACTTTTTTTATCTTTTTTAAGAACTTTTTTCTCTCTCACCACTTACTCATGCCTATATCAACTTTTGCGGGTGCAAAGATAAAAACTACCCGGGCTTTCCCAAAATATTTTGCGCTTTTTATTATCCTTTTTTTTAATGGGTTATATTTTAGATGATTGGATTCTGATATTTTAATATAATAATTCAAAGAATAATACGTGGCATTAAAAATTCAATTGTAATAACATATTAAGTAAGGGGTTTTTACTATTTTTGAAATTTTATACATTAATATGTATATAGTGAACTAATTTTTTTTTAAATTTGGTACTAATCTTTTAATAACAATTTATCATAATGAATGAAGATAAAAAAAGGAATAGATATAAACGCATTTACAAACAACTTGAAACCCTATTAACAAAAAGTGATGACTACGAAGCTCATATGGCGACAGTAATAGCTATATTGCATCATAAAATTGATTATTTTTTTTGGACAGGTTTTTATTTTATTAAAGATGGGAAACTGATAGTGAAAATGTATCAAGGACCTGTAGCTTGTCAAGAACTAAAAAAAGATGTGGGCGTTTGTTGGAAATGCATAAATGATGAGCAAACAATTATTGTTAAAGATGTTGAAAAATTTAGAGGACATATTGCTTGTGATTCCAGATCAAAATCTGAAATTGCTATACCTTTTAGAAATAAGAATGGTGAAATAATTGGTGTTCTTGATATTGACAGTAAAACATTGAATTCTTTTGATGATGTAGATGCTAATGAACTTGAAAAAATTTTAAATTTAATATAATGATAACAGGGATAATAATTGGATTTTTAACCGGTACGGTTTTAACATTTATAATAATAAAATTAAAGTTTGATAAGAATAAAAAGGATTGGGTTTCGGAAAATGAAATTTTAAAATCACAATTAAACCAATTAAGTAATGAGAAAATAATAAATGAGCAGAGAAGTTCTGATTTACAAAACGAGTTTAACAGTGCTAAAGAAGAATTGGAAGTTGCAAGATTGAATATTATTGAATTAAACTCAAAGTTAGCAGCAAAAGAAGCTGATTATAAAAATATTAATTTAAAATTGAATGAACAAAAGTTAGAACTTGAGCAATTATATAAAAAATTTAATACGGAATTTGAAAATCTTGCAAATAAGATATTTGAGGAAAAGTCACAAAAATTTACTCAGCAAAACAAAACGAACATTGATGAAATCTTACATCCATTAAATGAAAAGATAAAAGATTTTGAAAAAAAGATTGACGAAACTTACGAAAAGGGATTAAAAGACCAAACAGCATTGCAAGCTGAACTACTTAAACTTCATGACTTAAACAATAAGATTAGTTTAGAAGCAAGCAATCTGACTAAGGCGCTAAAAGGAGATGTGAAAAAACAAGGGAATTGGGGAGAAATGATTTTAGAGCGAATTCTTGAAAATTCCGGTTTAATTAAGGATGAAGAATATAAAACACAAGTAAGCATAAAAGACGACAAAGGCTCCAGATACCAACCGGATGTTGTTATTTATCTGCCTGACAAGAAAAATATAATTATTGATGCTAAAGTATCTCTTGTTGCCTATGAACATTGGGTAAATGCAGAAACTGAACAAGAAAAAAATAAATATATCAAGCAACACCTAGTTTCTATAAAAAGCCATATTAAGGAACTTAGTGATAAAAAATATCAATTATTAGAAGGTTTAAATACACCAGAATATGTTTTGCTTTTTGTTCCAATTGAAGCCTCTTTTAGTATTGCAATTCAAGAAGATAAAGACATTTTTAACTATGCTTGGAATAATAAAATTGTTATTGTTAGCCCTTCTACATTAATTGCCACATTAATGACTGTTGCTTCGATATGGAAACAAGAAAACCAAACAAAAAACGCAATAGAGATTGCAAGACAAAGTGGTGCTCTATATGATAAATTTGTAGGTTTAATGAACGACTTAATAGATGTAGGGAAAAAATTAGATTCTACAAAAAACAGCTATGAGGCTTCTATGAAGAAATTATCGGCAGGCTCGGGTAATTTAATAAGAAAAATTGAGGCGATAAAAAAACTTGGAGCAAAAGCAAGTAAAGAAATGCCTCAAAAAATTATTGAAAGAGCAACAGAGTAAAAAAAGAAAACATTAAATATTATGTCAAAAAAGAAATTTAAGAACTGGTTCTCTAATCTATCAATTAAATTTAAACTTTTACTTCCAATTGTAATTGGTATAATTGTATCAATAATTATAACCAATTATTTTTCAATTAATAAAACAAAATATGCTATTGATAAAATATTAGAGCGCGATTTAAAACTAGAAGTAAAAACTCTGCAAAAAATGTTTGAACGCGAACGAACATTAAAATTAGAGAAAGTAAAAACTGACTTAAAGATTGCACATGAATTATTCTATCAAAAAAAATTCTACGTTGACAAATACAAACTTAAGATGGTTGTTTGTAACCAAATTACTAAAAAAGAAGATACTGTATTTTTAAATAAATGGTATTGCGATGATAATTTAATTCAAAATAGCAACTGTCTGGTTGATAAATCGCAAAAACTATTTGGTGGCACCTCCACTATTTTTCAAAAATGCAGTCTTGGTTATGTCAGAATTTCAACAAATGTTTTAAAAAAAGACGGAACCAGAGCAATCTGTACTTATATTCCCAACAGTTCTCCTGTTGTGAAATCTATTGAGCAAGGCAAAACTTTTTTTGGCCGGGCCTATGTGGTAAACGATTGGTATATAACCGCATACGAGCCAATTAGATATTACAATAAAATTATTGGGATGATTTATGTTGGGGATAAAGAAAAGGACTTGAATATATTAAGGAAAAAAATATATGAACTTAAAGTCGGAGTAGATAGTTATCCTTTTGCTTTTGATGAAAATGGTTTAATGGTGATGCACAAACTTGCAGAAGGTGAAAACTGGAATGATAAAAAAATTATTAAATATATAAAAAAACACAAAAATGGTGTTGTTAGACTTAAATCTCCTATCGACAATAGGATGAAAATTTTTGCTTTTGATTATTTCCCCGATTTTAAACTTTATATTGCTGCCTGTCTGGATGAAAAATATGAGACAAAACAACTCTTTAAAGATATAATATTCTCTTCGGTAATTATTGGTCTTATTATAATTATTTTATTCTCAATTTTTGTTTACTTAATTACAACAGAAAACATACATGACGTTCTTGTAGAGATTGAAAAATCGAACGAACAATTGGCACATGCAAAACTTGCATTAAAGCAATCGGAAAAACTTGCGACTATGGGACAACTTTCTGCCGGGATAGCGCATGAATTAAATAATCCTCTAGGTATAATATTAATGTATGCACATATTTTAAAAGATGAAGCAGACAAAGATTCTCAATTCTATTCTGATTTAGATTTAATATCTACTCAAGCTGACAGATGTAAAGATATTGTTTCAAACTTGTTAAATTTTGCCCGACAACAACAAGTTGTTCTTAAAAAGACTGATGTTGACAAATTTATTGAAAAAACAATAAAGAGTGTTATTATTCCAGAAAAGGTTACTGTTTCTATTGTTAAAAAAGTAAAGGATAATATTATTTACATAGATGAAAATCAGATGCTTCAGGTAACAACCAATATGATGAAAAATGCAATTGAAGCTATGGGCGGAGTTGGAAAAATTACATTAACATGTGAAGACGAAGAAGATAATATAAGATTTACAATTGCTGATACAGGTCCGGGTATTTCTCAAGAAGGAATTGATAAACTTTTTCTTCCTTTCTACACAACTAAAGGTGTTGGCAAAGGAACAGGTTTAGGACTATCGGTAAGCTACGGTATAATAAAAATGCACAAAGGTAAAATTAATGTAATATCGAATACAGACAAATCGAAAGGTGAAACCGGTACTGAATTTATTATTACTATACCTAAAAACAATAAAACATAATTTACTAATCAACTAATAACAATAAATTTAGTTGATTTAAAGTGCAAGGTTAGTTCTAAATTTACTTATTCCGTTGACATATTTTGAATTTTTTGTCAATCTAAACGGAAATTGGTTAGTAATAAGGTGTGCAAAGGAATCTTTTTCAACATCATATTTAAGCTCAACAACAATATCATCCGTTTCTTCATTTCTTGTTTGAGAAAGAGAATTTATTCTTGCTGCTATATTAGTATATTTGATTTCAGAATCAATTGTTAATCTATAATCTTTATTAAAAGAACGGAAATATTTTCGTTTATATCTATTTAAGAGAGTTGGTTCTACAACCTCCAATTGGTTCAATACCCATTGTGGCAAATCTGAATTATGAAAGACCTGTTTTAAAGAAGATATTGTGAAATCTTTATCTAAATTGAAGGCTTTTAAAGGAAAAGAAAGTTTACTTCCAACAGCCCCTTCTTTTATTTTAAATTCTAAAATAGGATGTGCTATTAAACTAAACATATCTCCATACCAACGAATTCTAATTTTTATACGATTGCTTTTACCGATGTTGTTATCGAAAAAGAAAGTCAGATTTGGTGTGTCAAGATAGATATTGTTAATATATCGTTGTTTGAATATTTCTGAAAAAAAAGCGGAATTTCGTTTAACAACCATCTCAATCTCTTGTGTTGAAAGTTTGCTAATAGCAAATTTTCGCTCAAATCTATTCTTTGTTAGTTGAGTATAGTCTTTCAATTCTAATAATTTTTATTGTCGACAAAACTAACTTTTACCGTATCTGATAATTTTTGAAGCTTACTTTTGCATTCTTGCAGTTTATCAGTTTTTTTTGTTTCAACCAAAAATGCAGTCTCAATAAACTTCTTATCTTCATCGTAACGCTTTAACTCCACAGCTTTAAACGACTGCTTTATTACTGCAATTATATCGTCTAATTGAACAGACAAAGGTTCGGTGCTGTAAACTGTAATAAATAAATTTTGCTGTTGGCTTTTTTTTGTAATAAAATATCTTATCCAGATTATTACCATTATAATAATGTATGCTAAAATGGTAATTATTCTTTGATTTGCTCCAAGTCCCAATCCTATTGAAATGGTTAGAAACAGATATGCCAATTCTTCGGGTTCTTTAACTGCTGAACGAAATCTTACAATTGATAGTGCGCCAACCAAACCTAAGGACAAAGCTAAAGATGATTTTACGATAACGATAATAAGCATTGTAGTAAATGCTATTAACAAAAAATTATTAGCAAACAGCTTTCGATTTGACAAACTTTTTGCACATCTTGTGTAGGTTATCTCTAAAATTAATGCTAAAACAACTAT
>QMPG01000240.1 GCA_003648455.1 Bacteroidota bacterium | reverse complement strand
TTTTATTTCATTTTCAATTTTTTCGCTAATTGTCTTGCAAGGATTAAGTTGTTCGGCAATTTTCTGCAAAGTCTTTTCGTTTGATGAGAAGCAAAGTTCTTTTATGGGCTCAATAGCTTTTAAAGCATTTTTAAGTTGCAGAACTTCGCGAGGTGTGATGCGACCAACAGCAACTTTTGTTATTATGCGTTCTAAATCGCCAATATGTTTTATTTTTGTCTTAATCTCAGTATTAACGTCTTTATTATTGATAAAATAATCAACAATATTAAGTCGATCTTTTATTGGCTCAATGTTTTTTAATGGTAATGCAAGCCATCGTTTAAGCATGCGGGAACCCATTGGTGATTCTGTTTTGTCAATCACATCAATAAGGGTTTTTCCGCCCTCATTTATTGTGTTGAACAATTCTAAGTTTCTTATTGTAAATTTATCTAACCAAACATATTTATCTTGTTCTATTCTTGAGATATTTGTAATGTTTTTAACATTATCGTGTTGGGTTAGGTCAAGATAGTATAAAATTGCTCCGGCAGCAATAATACCGTATTTCATATTTTGAATTCCGAAACCTTTTAGCGATGATGTCTCAAAATAGTTTAAGAGTCTGTCGTTTGCAGCGTCTTCGTTAAAAACCCAATCATCAAGAAAATAAGTGTAAAATTTAGTGCCGAAAAGTTGTTCAAAAAGCTGTTTCTTTCCTTTATCAAATAAAACCTCTTTGGGCTTAAAACTGTTGAGCATCTTGTCGATATATTCGAAGCTGCCTTCTGCTGTATAAAACTCACCGGTTGAGATGTCGAGAAAAGCAATGCCGGCAATTTTTTTTTCAAGATGTATGCAAGCAAGAAAATTATTTTCTTTATGATCTAAAACATTGTCGTTAAAAGATACTCCCGGAGTTACAAGTTCGGTTATTCCTCGTTTTACGATTTTTTTTGTGAGTTTTGGGTCTTCTAATTGTTCGCAAATTGCAACACGCTGACCTGCTCTTACTAATTTTGGCAGATATGTGTCAACAGCATGATGAGGAAAGCCGGCTAATTCAACATAGGAAGCAGCACCATTGGCTCTTCGTGTTAGAGTAATACCCAAAATTTTTGAAGTTTTAATTGCATCGTCTGAAAAGGTCTCGTAAAAATCACCAACGCGAAACAATAAAATGGCATCAGGATGCTTAGCCTTAATGCTATCATACTGCTTCATTAATGGTGTCTTAACGTATTTTGTGGTTTTAGCCAAAAGCTTGTTTTTTAGGAATTATTTTAATTATTCAGTCATTACAAAATTAAAAATTTTATTAAGAATAATCGTATGCTTTAAAGTTAATTTTATGTTTTGAGATTTACTTGTTTTCTAAATTTTGTTGGTTTATTACAAATAGAGTTGTTAAGAATTTTTATTCGAAAGTATCTGTATTTTGTTAAAAAGATCTTCGGGTTCAAAGGGTTTTGTAATATATTCATTCATTCCTATTGCCATACATTTATCTTTTTCTTCTTTCAGGGCATTTGCTGTCATACCAAGAATTGGGATTTTGTTTTTTGGTTCAGGAAATTCGTTTCTTATTATTTGTGTTGCTTCAAAGCCATCAACTACAGGCATAATAATATCCATAAGTAGAATATTATAGTCGTTTTTGCGTAACATTTCAATAGCAATTTTACCATTTTCTGCTTCATCAATTTTTATCGAATTGTTAAAGTTTTTTATTGTGTCAATAATTAAAATTCTGTTAATCGGATTGTCGTCTGCCAATAAGATGTTTAATTTTTGAATGTCTTTTTCTTTATGTGTCTCAACGCTTTTCGATTTCTTAAATACTTTCTTACCATCCGATTTTTTGTAATTTATAGAAAAAGTAAAATCAGTGCCTTTGCCTTCTTCACTCTTTATATCAATACTGCCGTTATGTAAATCAATAAGATTTTTTACAATTGCCAATCCCAAGCCGGTACCACCATATTTTCTGCTTGTTTCGTCTTCTGCCTGAGCATAGTCTTTAAAAACATTTTTGAGTTTGTTTTGAGGAATTCCTATGCCTGTATCAGAAATAGTAAATTGAATTTTGGCATTATTATTATCTTGATTAATAATTTTTGTTGTTAGTTTAATTTCGCCGTTTTCTTCTGTATATTTGATTGAGTTTGATACAATGTTTGTTAATATTTGGGTTAACCTAAAAGGGTCTCCAATTAAGTAATTTTGAATTTCTTTGTCGTTATTAACAATAAATTTTATGTTTTTTTGTCCGGTAGCAACCGACATGGTTTTTTTAAAATTAGATATTAATTCTAATAAATTAAATTCTATTGATTCAATTTTTAATTTACCGGCATCAATTTTTGAGAAATCAAGAAGATCGTTAATCGTAACAAGAAGGGTGTTACATGAAATTTTTATATTTTCTATGTATGAACTTGCCTTTTGTTCTAAATCCATTTTTTGCAAAAGATTTGTAAAACCAACAATAACATTAACCGGAGTTCGTATTTCATGACTTATTCTTGCAAAAAACAATTCTTTAAGTTTAGTGGTTTTTATCAGTTCTTTATTTGTTTCATTAAGTTTGTTTGCCTGACTGACAATTTCTTCTTTTTGCTCCCGAAGAATTTTATTTGTTTTTTGTTTTTCAAGAGAATTTTTAAATATTACAATTAATGTAATAAGAAGCAAAATTACTCCAAGAATTGAAATGTTACGCTGAATGTTTTTTTGCCTTATTATTTCTTCTTTTTGTGTGAGCTCATGTTTTTGTCGTTCTATTTCTATTTCTTTTTGTTCGGTTTCATAAATTGTTTGCATTTTAACAATTTGCATTGCTTTTTCTTCATTAAATATACTGTCTTTATATATTACGGAATTTTTGTAACAGTTAAGAGCTTTGTTAAAAAGACCCAGTTTTTCATAGGTGAGCGAAAGATTTTCAAATCCCGACATAATAAGTCGCTTTGAGTTTGATTGCTTTGCATATTTTAATCCTATTTTTAATTGTTTTAGCGCTTCTTTATAATTGCCTATGTCTAAATACACTTCTCCCAAATAAATTCGACTTCGGGCAATATGTCTTTTGTCGTGAGCGTTTTCGTTAATCTTTAGTGTTTTGTTATAATAATTTATTGCTTTATTATAATCTCCAATCTTTCGATAAATATTGCCAATATCGTTATTACAGATAGCCATACCTTTTTTACTGTTTATCTGTTTATTAACGTCGAGTGATTTTTTGTAATATTTAATTGCATTATTATAATCTTCTTTTAATTCATAAATCCAGGCTATTGAATTTAAGTTTATTGCCACACCAATCATATTCTTGTTTTTTTGTTCAATATTTAGAGCTTTTTTAAAGTAAACAAGAGCATCATCATAATTTTTTTGGTAGGAATATATAATTCCAATACTGTTGTTGGCAATTGCAAGATTTTTTGTGTCGTTTATCTCTTCAGACAGTTTTAACGCCCTAAAATGATACATTAAAGCTTTGTTGTCTTCATCCAAGCGCCTGTAGGTTACACCTATATGATTTAAAATGTCGGCAGTTATATGTTTGTTTGTTGTTTGTTTTGAAATTTCTAATGCTTGTGTGTGATAATATAAAGATTTATCATAAGTTCCGGAATTTCTATAGGTTTTTCCTTTTAAGTCAAGGGCTTTTGCAAGTGAAATATTATTGTTGATTTTTGTTGATAATTTTATCGCTTTATCAACATATTTAAAACAAGAATCGATTTTGTCTTCATGTTCATATTTTTTGGCAATAATGATATATGTGTTAATAATAGCACTGTCATTATTTAAAGATTTAACAAGGGCTTTTAGGCTGTCTGTTTTTTGACTACGAATTGCATAAATAGTTGATGTTAAGCAAAGGAATACTAAAACAAGAAATGTGTATTTTTTCATGATATTTGCAGATTTTTCTAATTTCAATATTACTAATTAATTTTTACATTCACAATGTAAATTTTTTTTCTATTTAATAGCCCGAAAAAATCACAATTTTTCTACGCTTAAGAATTACCAACAAATTTGGTGTTTTTAATAAGCCCAAATTTGGGTGCTTCTAATGCGGGGTTTACTTGCGTGAGCTCACCGCCAGCTGGCGGTTCGGTTCCCGCTTTACTTCCCACTATCCATCGCTAATTCATGCAATTCACTTCGTTTTTGTATGAATAAATCGGGATAAGAAATAAATTGTTTCGGTTGAATTAAAAATTTGCTTTAATAAATTCTCTGTTTAACTTGGCAATATGAGTGAGCGAGATGTTTTTGGGGCATTCAACAGAACAAGCTCCGGTGTTTGAACAACCACCAAAACCAAGTTCGTCCATTTTAGCAACCATATTTTTTGCTCTTTCAACAGCCTCAATTTTACCTTGTGGTAATCGTGACAGATGAGAAATTTTTGAAGCCACAAACAACATTGCAGATGAATTTTTGCAAGTAGCCACACATGCTCCACAACCAATACATGCAGCCGCATCAAAAGCTTCTTCTGTGTCTTTTTGAGAAATTAAAAGCGAGTTTGCTTCCTGTGCCGAACCTGTATTTACTGAGATATATCCACCGACCTGAAGAATCTTGTCAAAAGCACTGCGATCAACAATCAAATCTTTTATTACAGGAAAAGGTTTTGCTCGCCAGGGTTCAACGGTAATTGTGTCGCCGTCTTTAAACTTGCGCATCATTAATTGACACGCTGTTACCCCGGAATCCGGACCATTAGCCCTGCCGTTAATAAATAAACCGCACATACCGCAAATACCTTCTCTGCAATCGTGAGAAAAAGCAACAGGTTCTTCTTTCCCCTCAATTACTAGATGATTGTTTAAAATGTCTAACATTTCAAGAAATGTTGTATCTGAGTTAATACCTGATACATTATAAATTTTAAAACAACCTTTTGATTTAGAATCTTTTTGTCGCCATATTTTTAAAGTGAAATTCATTTTTTAAATTTATTTGTGAATTTCCCGGAAATTAAGACTTCCTGAAAATTAATTTATTAAAGTTTATTTTGTTGGTAATCAGATGTAAATTTTTATAAACTTGAGTCCACTCCGAAAACCCTATTTTCAAAAATATATATAAAGCAATTAAAATTATATTGTTGATAGTTAACGTTTTACATTTTGTAAAAATCATTCTTAATAGTAAAAAAACAACCACAAAGAGCACCAAGTATACACAAAGGGCACAAATTCATAGAGAACTTAGTGAAAATCTTTGTGTACCTTTTGGTAAAAAAAAGAAACCACAAAATTTAAAAACTCATAAAGTATTTTATTTACTGCCATAATTTATTTATCATTAAAAAAAACAACCACAAAGAGCACCAAGAACACACAAAGGGCATAAATTCATAGAGAACTTAGTGAAAATCTTTGTGTACTTTGTGGTAAAAAAAAAGAAA
>QMPG01000239.1 GCA_003648455.1 Bacteroidota bacterium | reverse complement strand
TGAATTTTCCTTTGGACTTCATTCTTTTTCATATAAATTTATCCAAATTTTCTTGAATTATCCCGATAGTACTTCAAAAATTTGGATAAATTTCTAAAGAAAAATAATTGAAGCTGTGATAATTTTTTATATCGAACTCAGGTTATTAACAAGATTATTTGGTATATTTATATTTATTTACAAGAAATCATGTCTTTACAAGAGGATTTTCATCAAATACCAATTGTTCGATTAATAATACCATTAATAATAGGAATAATATTTCAAACTCAATTCTCCTTCGATTTTAAATATTCTTTCCACATAATACTTTTCTTTTCTTCTTTATATTTCATTTTAATTAAAATAAAAAAACTTAATAGCAATTATAAAGCGAGATGGCTACCCGGAATTTTAATTTTTATAATTTTATTTTTTGTGGGAATTGAAACAGTAATTTTACAAAACAAAAAAAACACTTCAGAGAAAACTGAAAATAACGGATTAGTTATTGCAACAGTAATAAAACAACCACAAGAAAAACCAAAATCGATAAAACTAATTGTTGAAGTAAATTCAATAAAAAAAAATAAGCAATGGGAAAATACCAATGGGAAGGCAATTGTTTATCTTGAAAAAGATAGTTTATCGAAAAAAATCGAGATGGGGAATAAAATAATTTTCAACTCACTATTATCAGAAATTAAAAACTCAGGCAATCCCGATGAATTTGATTACCGAAAATACATGAAGTATCATTTAATTTCTCGACAGACCTATATTAAATCAAAAAACTGGAAAATTATTTCAGAGAATGAAGGCAATAAAATTTTACTATATGCTTCAAAACTAAGAGAATATTTATTATCAATTTATAAAGAAAATAACATTACCGGCAAAGAATTTTCTGTTCTTTCTGCTTTAACATTGGGTTACAAGGACAAATTAGACGAACAAACAAAAAAATCATTTTCTTCATCAGGAGCAATGCACATTTTGGCTGTTTCCGGCTTACATGTTGGGATTATCTATTTCATTCTCAACTTTTTATTGTCATTTCTTAATAAAAAAAGAATAACCCGCATTCTAAAAATGATTTTAGTAATTATTATTCTTTGGTCTTATGCTTTATTAACCGGCTTATCGGCATCTGTTATGCGTTCAACAATAATGTTTATGTTTATTGCAATTGGCAACCCCATGAAGCGCTACACAAACATTTACAACACTATTGCCGCCTCTGCCTTCTTGTTACTTTGTTACAACCCTTACTACATTTATGATGTTGGCTTTCAGCTTTCTTATTTGGCAGTTACAGGAATTGTGTTCTTTTATAATAAAATATATTCAGTTTTTGAATTCAAAAATTTCATTGCTGATAAAATATGGTCGTTAACTTCAGTTTCAATAGCTGCGCAATTATCAACCTTCCCAATTTCGTTATATTACTTTCATCAATTTCCCAATTATTTCCTATTAACAAACCTAATTGTTATCCCTTTTGCAACTGTATTAATTTATTTGGCAATATTTTTATTTACTCTTTCTTCTTTCAACTATCTGGCTGTAATAATTGCAAAAATTTTATCTGCCATGGTAAAAAGTTTAAATTATTCTGTAACTTTTATTGAGAATTTACCATATTCAACAACAAATAACATTTATATTGACAACTATCAGGCAGTTATAATTTATGCTATAATTATTTTATTTACACTATTTTTTATATCACGAAAAGTAAGATATCTCAAATTTGCTTTGACTTCAATAATAATTTTCCTAATTATTAATATATATAACATAAGCATTATTAACAAGCAAAAAAAATTTATTGTTTATAACATTAAGAATGTAAGTGCGTATAATTTTATTAAAGGCAACAAAAACTTTTTCTTAACAAATATTTGCGATGACAACTACAAAGAAAAAATAAAATATCAGGTTAAGAATAATTGGTTAAAATTAGGGCTAAAAAACGAACGAGTAATTAACATAAACAAAAAAAACTCACAGACTATAGAAAATAAAATTTTTCTTTACAAACATAAATTCATTAATTTTATGGGGAAACGTTTTTTAATACTTAATAACAATTATTATAAAAACACTGAATTAAAAAATAAAATAAGCATTGATTATTTAATTTTGTCAAACAACGTTAACTTTTCAATATACGATATAATTTCTAAATTTGATATTAAACAAATAATAATTGATTCGTCTAATTCTCATTGGAAAACAAAAAATTGGAAAAAAGATTGCACTTTGTATAATATTAAATGTTATTCGGTATCTGATTTAGGCGCATATCAAATTTGTTTATAAATAATAAAATCATAAAAAAACAAAAAACTTTTAGCTAATTAATAATATTATATATTAATTTGTCAGTTTAAATAAAATCAAAAATGAGAATAATTTTAGCAGGAGCAGGCGACGTAGGAAAATATTTAGCAAAAATGTTGTCAGACGAAGAACATGACATTATCTTAATTGATCAGGATGTTGAATCATTAAATAATGTTGGGTCTCATCTTGATTTATTAACAATACAAGGCTCATCAACATCATTCAAAACCTTAAAAGAAGCAGAAGTTGACAAAGCTGATTTATTCATTGCAGTTACACACACCGAAGAAACAAATATTATTGCAGCAATGCTGGCAAAAAAACTCGGTGCAAAAAAAACTATTGCAAGAATTGATACTCACGAGTACTTAAGAGAAGAGAACAAAGCTCATTTCAAAAATCTCGGGATTGACAATATTGTTTATCCTCAAAGATTAGCAGCACGAGAAATTGTAAAATTACTGCATCAATCAGGCACATCAGAAATATTTAACTTTTCGAAAGGTAAATTATCATTATTTGCTATTAAACTTAGCAAAGATGCACCAATTATTAACAAAACTCTACTTGAAGCTGTAAAAATTGACAAAGATTTATCTTACAGAGCTGTTGCTATAACTCGCGAAGGGAAAACCATAATTCCAAGAGGTAGTGATATTCTTCTTGAAAACGATCTTGTTTATGTAATTACAAGAAAAGAAAGCATAAAAAAACTAAAAAAATATTCAGGCATTAAAAATCTGAATGTTAAAAACATTATGATACTTGGAGGTAGCAGAATAGGTATTAGATCTGCAAAATCTCTTCAGAACAGCAACAACGTCAAACTAATTGAAATTGATAGAGAGAAAGCTTTTAAATTAGCAGACTCTTTAACTAACACATTAGTAATTAACGGCGATTGCCGAGACAATGATTTTTTATGTGAAGAAGATTTAGAAAAAATGGATGCTCTTATTGCTGTTACAGGCAATTCTGAATTAAATATGTTATCATGCCTACTTGCCCAAAAAGCAGGTGTAAAAAAAACAATTGCAGCAGTTGAAAATATTGACTATATTGATATTGCTGAAAAAATGGGTATTGATGCAATAATTAATAAAAAACTTATTGCAGCAAGTTATATCTCCCGTTTTACTATTAATGCAGAAGTTGCCTCTGTTGTTTGTTTAACATCAGCAAATGCTGAAGTATTAGAATTTGTTGTGCATAAGGATGCAAAAATAACAAAAGACATAATTAAAAATCTTAATTTCCCTAAAGATGCAATTCTTGGAGGTTTAGTAAGAGACAAATCAAGTTATATTTGCAAAGGTGACACGCAAATTCAAGCTGATGACAAAGTTGTTGTTTTCTCATTGCCAACAGCAATAAATAAAGTGAAAGATTTTTTTAATTAACTAAATAACCTGAGCTCTACATAAGATATAAAACACAAAAATTCAGATTAATAACAAAACTTTATTTTTTTCTTCGTATACTGAAAAACATTAATCATAAATGCTAAACAAAAAATTAATTTTAAATTTAATTGGGTTCTTACTTATTGTCGAAGGCATTTTAATGCTCATTCCTGCAGTTGTGTCAATCATTTATCATGAAAATGACTTACTACCTTTCTTAAAATCTTCTGTAATAACTACTTTTATTGGATTTTTTCTTTGGTTTATCACCAGAAATGTAAAACGAGCTGTTGGCAAGCGAGAAGGTTTTATTATAGTAACAATTGTTTGGATAATATATTCTGTTTTTGGTTCCTTACCTTATATTTTAAGTGGCTCAATACCATCATTCACAAATGCTTTTTTTGAAACAATTTCAGGTTTTACAACAACCGGAGCATCTATATTAAATGATATTGAAGCATTGCCTCACGGAATTCTTTTTTGGCGTAGCATGACACACCTAATTGGTGGTATGGGAATTCTGGTTTTAACTGTAGCTATACTGCCATTTCTTGGCGTTGGAGGCATGCAATTGTTTAATGCAGAAGCATCAGGTATAACTTCCGACAAACTACACCCAAAAATGCGCGAAACAGCTCGTCGTTTATGGGGAATTTATTTATTATTGATTTTTATTGAAACAATTTTGCTGAAATTTGGTGGCATGAGCCTTTTCGATGCTTTGTGTCACTCGTTTGGCACTTTAGCTTCAGGAGGATTTTCAACTAAAAATGCAAGTATTGCTGCTTTTTCACCATATATTCAGTATGTTGTAATATTTTTTATGATTTTGGCAGGTACAAATTTTAATCTTCATTATTATCTAATCAAAGGAAAGTTTCGCAAAATTTTCAAAAACCAAGAATATAAATTCTATATTTTAATCATTCTTATTTCAACAATTATTATTGCATTCTTTTTAGTAAAAAACAATGGCTCAATCGAAAAATCATTTCGTGATGCTCTTTTTCAAGTAACCAGTATTGTAACTTGCACAGGCTTTGTAACAGCTGATTATACCGGATGGGCTAAATTTTTATGGTTTTTCATATTTATTTTAATGTTTGTTGGGGGTTCGGTTGGCTCAACTTCCGGTGGGATAAAAGTTTTAAGACATTTTCTTCTGTTCAAAAATACTATTACTGAATTTAAAAGAATGCTTCATCCATCTGCTGTAATACCTGTTCGTTATAATGGAAATGTAATTTCAAACGATATAATTTTCAAAGTTCAAGCTTTCTTCTTAAGCTATTTAGTAATCTTTATTACCAGCTCTTTATTGCTGACTTTTTTCGGGATGGATTTTGTCTCGTCAATGGGAGCTATTGTTACTACAATGGGGGGTATTGGTCCGGGACTTGGCACTGTTGGTCCTGTTAGCAATTTTGCATTAGTTCCCACTGCCGGGAAATGGCTATTGTCTTTTATGATGTTAATTGGCAGATTGGAAATATTTTCTGTAATAATTGTATTCACTCCTGCTTTTTGGGAAAAATAAAAAAACCTTCTTTTTAGCTACAAAAATGTAATTTGAGAAGAATTATCACTCAATCTTATATTTCATTTTTTTAACCAGCCATCTAACCCGTTTAAGAATTACCAACAAATTTGGTGTTTTTAATAAGCCCAAATTTGGGTGCTTCTAATGAGGGGTTTACCGTTTTACTTTCCACTATCCATC
>QMPG01000238.1 GCA_003648455.1 Bacteroidota bacterium | reverse complement strand
CAAAAAAAAAGTGGCTTAAAATTTGTTTTTTAATAGAGTATATTCATGCAAAAACGAAGTGAATTGCATGAATTAGCGATGGATAGTGGGAAGTAAAGCGGGAAATCCCGCATTAGAAGTACCAAAATTTGGGGTTTAAAAAACACCAAATTTGTTGGTAATTCTTAAGCGTAGAAAAATTATGAATTTTTCGGGTTAAGACTTATCCATCTTACACTTATTAATTTTAAAATATTCTTTTATTGTATTATCTCAAAACCAACCGCCACAATTTATTTTTCCAGTAATCACCTGCGTAATCAACACCTACTCTAACATCAGTAGTGTAATCTGCTTTTAAGCTATTATTTTCAATCCAAATTCTTTTAGAGTCATATAAATCTTCACCATTAAAACTCTTGTCAATTTTTAGATTTTTTGTAAGCCTGCCCGGACCAATAATATCGTCTATTCCTCTAAGTAAAATGGCTTGCGGGTCATTAATTTTGCCTGTAACAAAATTGAGCATCCAGTGCATTCCATAAATTAAATAAATATATAGAACACCACCGCTTTTATACATTATTTCATTACGTGGCGTTTTACCTTTGCTGGCGTGGCAGGCTAAATCTTCTTCTCCGCGGTAAATTTCAATTTCGGTAATTCGCTTTTTTATTATTGTGCCATCGTCAAAAGCTCTGCAAAGATATTTACCAATTAATTTGGGCGCAACATCAAGCACATCATCTTGAAAAAAATCAGATTTTATTCTATTTTCAGTTATCGAGGCTTTTGTCATTAGCTTAGAATTTCCCTATTTATCATTAAAAATAATTGAATTAGGCAGATAAAAAATAAGTAAAACAATACCAACTTGAATCGTAGTCATGCCGAACTTGTTTCGGCATCTACTTAAAAAAGCAATTATTTATAAAAACAGATTCTGAAACAAGTTCAGGATGACATTGTTCAGGATACTGGGATTGCTTCACTTCGTTCGCAATGACGAGAACACACTTTTCAAAGATAATTCATTAATTGAAAGCCAAACAGACCAATCACATTACGCAAAAAAATAACCTTTGCATGATTGAGCTCAACAACGGTTATTGCAAATAATAAAAGTTCTAATATTCTACCTTATCTTCTTTTTCCACCCAATTTTTAAAAGCTACAATAGCCTCATTATGCAATATTTGAGAAGTTTCAATTTTTCTTTCACTAATTGGACGTTCAATCTCATCATAAATAAAAGAGTCGTCAAAGCCAATATCTTTAGCATCGTATTTTGTGTTACCGTAAAATATTTTATCAAGATGAGCCCAATAAATAGCGCCAAGACACATTGGACAAGGTTCGCATGAAGCATAAATAACACAACCTGACAAATCGAATGTTCCTAATTTCTTTGATGCTTCTCTAATTGCAACAACTTCTGCGTGAGCAGTAGGGTCATTATTACTAGTAACTTTATTAACTCCGGTTGCAATAACCTCACCATCTTTAACTATAATAGCACCAAATGGTCCTCCACCAACTTTTATGTTTTCAATTGACAAATCAATTGCTTCTTTCATAAATTGTTCATCTCTATTTTTCATTCTCTATTCTTTATATTTAATTTTAAATAACCTACAAAAATATTAAAAAATTATTATAAGTTTTCATGATTTAAACCAAAAAGATAATAAATAATGGTTGAGACTACTCCGAAAACTAAAGTTATCAATTTATAGCCGCGGCTTTTCGGAGTGGATTCAATTATTAAATGATAAAATGTAAAGTCTTTATTATCAATACATTTTCTTTTGTGTCAAAAACAATTGAACAAAAACTATAAAATTGTGTATTGTAATCGAAATCAAAATAATTAACTCCGTTATTAACAAATTAATCTAATATTTCTCAACTCTAATAATATGCATTGGGCAAATACTTTCTGCCTCTTTATTTTCTTGATACTCATCATCTGTCAACTCTATGGTAAAAAACCCTTTTTTGCCTTTTGCATCAATTAAAATAGATTTCCCGTCTAGATTATTCATCTTCCATCTGTCAGGTGCTACTTCAACACACGACCCGCAACCAATACATTTTGCTCTTTGAAAAATTATTCGCACCATAATTAATTATTATCAACAACTTTATAAAGTCTATCCGAGCGCCTTACTATTGTATCAATTGGCATTGAAAAACTTTCTCCTTTTTTTGTTTCGCTCACACTCTTTAAATCAACTCTGAGCTCTTTCACTGTAGTTTCAACAACTCCTGTTGTAGGACCGGTTATAAGAATTTCGTCGCCAACCGATAAAGTGCCTGTTTCCATTTTAAACTCAGCAACTTTTAATTTTGTAAAATAATTTGTGCCTTTTGCAAGATAAACTTTTCGTTTAGTTGCTCTTGAGCCATATTCGCTACTCCATTCACCAAGTCGTCGTCCAAGATAATATCCATCCCAAAAACCACGATTAAAAACGGTTTGTAATCTTTCTTCCCAATTTTGAATTTTCTCTTTCGAATAACTACCATCATAATATGATGCAACAGCTTCTTTATAACATTCAACCACTCGTTTTACATATTCAGGTGGTCGTGCTCTCCCCTCAATCTTAAAGACTTTTACTCCTGCTGCAATTATCTTATCAATAAATCCAATAGTACATAAATCTTTTGGCGACATTATATACTCGTTGTCAATTTCGAGTTGATTTCCGCTTTCCTTTTCAGTTACTACATAAGCTTTTCTGCAAGTTTGCAAACAAGCGCCTCTATTTGCCGATGAATTTGTCTCATGCAGACTTAAATAGCATTTCCCCGAAACAGCCATACACAAAGCACCATGCACAAAAATTTCTATTCTTACTAAATTTCCCGAAGGTCCTTTAATCTGTTCTTCCTCAATCTGTTTTGTTATTGCGGCAACTTGTTTCAAACTCAATTCACGAGCAGTTACTACAACATCGCAAAATTTTGAATAAAATTTCAGAGCCTCAATATTACTTACATTTAATTGCGTAGAAGCATGAATCTCCACACCTATTGAATTGGCATATTGCAAAACAGCAAGGTCTGAAGCAATAATTGCAGTGACTCCGCTATTTTTAGCAGCATCAATAACTTTACGCATCAAAATTAAATCGTGGTCATAAATTATTGTATTTACCGTTAGGTATGACTTAATTTTATTTTCGTTACATATTTTCACTATTTCTTTTAAATCATCAATAGAAAAATTATTTGATGACTTTGCTCGCATATTTAATTGCTCAATACCAAAATATATTGAATTTGCTCCTGCATTAATTGCTGCCATTAACGATTCGTAAGAACCTACAGGAGCCATTATTTCGATGTTATTATTGTCCATAAGGAATAAAATAAAAATTTTACAAAAATACTTATTTGTTTTGTTTCTAACAACCGAGTAATTTTTTGTAAATTTACATGACTTTTATCATTCATTTCTTTAAATTTGTTATATATATTTGCATCAATATATATTTAACATATACAACTACAATTCTACATATAATAAAAACATAATATTATTAATTAAAATTAAACACGATTATGAAAAAATACGATGTAATAATCATTGGAGCAGGCCCAGCGGGTATAATTACAGGAGTAACAGCAAAAAAACAATATCCCGACAAAACAATATTAATGATTCGTGAAGAAGATAAAGGATTAGTACCATGCGGAATTCCTTATATTTTTCATAATCTAAATTCTGTTGAAAAAAATGCAATGGGACCAAAACCATTTATTGATTTAGGTGGCGAAGTTATTACAGACCCTGTTGTTGATGTTGATATTAAAGAAAAAACGCTTAAAGTAAAATCAGGTGCTGATTTTACATTTGACAAACTTGTATTTGCAACAGGTTCAAGACCTGTAATTGCAAGTTTTATTCCGGGCTATGACCTAAAAAATGTATTTTACATTAAAAAAAGTTATGATTATATTAATAACTTATTTAATGAGTTACAAGACAAAAAAAATATTGTAATTGTTGGTGGCGGATTTATTGGTGCAGAAGTTGCAGAACAATTAGCAATGCATACTGACAAAAAAATAAGTCTTATTGAAAGCGAAGACCTTTGTTTCTCAAAGGCTTTTTCAAAAGAATTGAGCGAAATAGCAACAGAAGAACTCAAAAAAGCAAATGTTGATGTACACACTTCAACATTAGTAGAAAAAGTATTAGGGGAAAATGGTGTTGTTTCAGGTGTTCAATTAAAAGGTAACAAAAATATTAAAGCAGATGCCGTAATTTTTGCTGTTGGGTATAAACCAAATACAGAGATTGCTAAAAAAGCCGGATTGCAAATAAACAGAGTTGGAGCTATTATCGTTGATAATTATGAACGTTCTTCAGAACATGACATCTGTGCTGTTGGAGATTGCTCACAAACATTAGGTTTCTTAACCGGACGATGCGATTATATAATGTTGGCATCTACAGCTACAGCTGAAGCTCGTATTTTAGGTTATAATTTATTCGGAATAAGAATTAAAAACAGTTTTGCAGGAACAATCGGTATTTTTTCTACTGAAATTAACGGAGTAGCAATGGCTGCTGCCGGATTAAACGAAAAAAATGCACAATTTGCTAATGTTGAGTTTATCTCTGCTAAATTTAGTGATGTTGACAGACATCCCGGAGCTATTAATGATGTATCTCCATTAACTGCAAAATTATATGTCTCTCCTTCAGATGGTTCTGTTCTAGGTGGTGAAGTATGGGGAGGAAAATCTGCCGGCGAAATGATTAATACTATTGGTCTTGCTATTCAAAAAGGAATTACAGTATATGAACTTATGTCGTTACAAGTAGGTACTCATCCATTACTTACAACCGCTCCAACAAAACCTGTAATTATTAAAGCTGCAGAGGTTGCTATCTCTAAACTAAGAACTTTGAATAAATAATTGCTTATTTTTAGTGTTTAAAAAGGTCTGTTTTTCAGACCTTTTTTTATGTAATAAAATATTGAATCCACTCCAAAAACAGATAGAACGTCATTGCAATCCGCCAGCTGGCGGAGAAGCAACCCCTACGTTTTGATTATCAACAGATTGCTTCGAGCTTCGCCCTCGCAATGACGGCTATGAAAACTTTTCAAAGGTGCCTTTAACCCTTAACATTATTCCTTCACCGCTCTTAACCTTTCCCCTTTTCCGGGAGGGCCCGGTTATTTCTTTACTTTTAAACCCACTTTTCTTAATGCTCGTTTTACAACTCCCTTTGCAGAATAAGTCGTTAATATTCCGTTGTTATTAAGATGTTTATACAGTTTATCAAAAATTTCGACACTCCATAATTCCGGTTGTTTTTCGGGGGCAAAGGCATCGAAATAAATTAAATCAAAGTATTCAATAGGTTGATACAAAACGACATCTTGATTTATCTTATTTATGGTAAAAGCATCATTAATTTTTGTATTACAATCCCATTCTGCATCATGAATATCATAAAAAAAATCTTTCTCTTCAT
>QMPG01000237.1 GCA_003648455.1 Bacteroidota bacterium | reverse complement strand
AACACAAATAACATAGTGAACTTTGTGAAAAACTTTGTGTGCTTTGTGGTAAAATCTTTAGCTTATTAATATTTAAAATTTGATATTATTTTCTCTTCTTTCAAATTAAGTATCTGAAAAATTAAAAAGAATAAACCACAAAGAGCACTAAGAAGACACAAAGAACACAAATAACATAGTGAACTTTGTGAAAAACTTTGTGTCCCTTGTGGTAAAATCTTTAGCTTATTAATATTTTAAGTTTGAATGTTGGTTTTATCTTTCAACTTTATAACTTTTAACCCGAAGTATCGGGATTTCGCTAACGCTCAACTTAATAACTTAAAACTACTACGATTTAGAAGACAGATATCTTTCTGCATCAATAGCAGCCATACATCCCGAACCTGCAGATGTTATTGCCTGTCTGTAATGAGGGTCTTGAACATCACCACAAGCAAAAACACCTTCAATATTAGTTTTAGTTGTTCCCGGAATAGTTTTAATATATCCCACTTCGTCGGTTTCAACATATGGTTTAAAAACTTTTGAATTTGGAACATGACCAATAGCAAGGAAAAAACCGTCAATATCAATCTTTACTTCCTTCTCGTCTTTCTCACCTTTACGTTTTATTAATGATAATCCGGTTACAACCTGATCTCCCAATACTTCTTTTGTGTTGTGCTCGAATAACACCTCAACATTTGGAGTGTTTGCTACTTTTTGCTGCATAGCTTTTGATGCACGCAAGTAATTTTTACGAACAATTAGATAAACTTTATTGCATATTCCTGCAAGGTAAACAGCCTCTTCGCAAGCAGTATCGCCACCGCCAACAACAGCAACATCTTTTCCTTTATAGAAAAACCCGTCACAAGTAGCACATGCAGAAACGCCGGATCCTTTAAATTTCTCTTCAGATTCAAGTCCCAAATATCTTGCAGCAGCACCTGTAGCTATAATAATTGCCTCTGCTTCAATTTGATTTTTATTATCAATAATAACTTTACGATTATTATTTGAAAAATCGACAGATGTTACAATCCCCCATCTTATATCAGTACCAAAACGCTCTGCTTGTTTTTGTAAATCTTCCATCATTTCAGGACCTGAAATTCCTTGCGGATATCCCGGAAAATTTTCTACATCGGTTGTTGTGGTTAACTGACCACCGGGTTGCAAACCCTGAATTAAGACAGGACTAAGATTAGCTCTTGCTGCATAAATAGCAGCAGTATATCCTGCAGGTCCCGAACCAATTATTAAACATTTAACTTTTTCAACGTTTTCGTCTAATTTGTCTTGAGGATTATTTTTATCATCAAGATTTCCCATTGTTTTAAATAATTCCATATTTTTATTTTATTTTAATATTTTACTAATTTAAGCTTCAAGACCACTCCGGAAAGTCGAAAAATCACGTCATTGCGAGGAACGAAGCAATCTATATATTTTTAATTCAGTAGGTTGAGATTGCTTCTACACCAGCTGGCAAAGCACAATGACTAAAACACACTTTTTAAAGTTAACTCAAAGGTAAAAAAAACATTTTATTATAATCTATTTCGCCTCTGGAAAATATCTTACGTCATTACAAACAGACTGTTCCGAAAGTCAAAAAAATGAAACAATACCTGTGTGCCGATTATCAACAGATTACTTCGTTCCTCGTAATGACGGCCTTATGAACTTTCGACATTATACTAATTTCAGACATTTTGTCATATCTACATATATAAATTAATTGTTTTTTATATTAGCAAAAAAAATGCCATACTTTTTAATTTTAAAAGATTGCAAATTTAATGTATATTATTAATTTTGTAAAATAAAATTCGGGGTGTAGCTCAGTCAGGTTTAGAGTACGCGTCTGGGGGGCGTGGGGTCGGTAGTTCGAATCTACTCACCCCGACTTTTTAAAGATTTAGATTGGTTTCTAAATCTTTTTTTTTGCTGATTTTTTCTACATAAAAAGCAAAACCAAAAAATTCGCTTTGACTTTTTCCACAAAACCACAATTCGATTTTTTAAAATATATGTTGATGCAAGAAAAAAATATCCCCCCCCCTTCTGCCCTTCGTGCAGTTAAAGAAGCCCACGTACATTTCACCCATTTGTAAAAAGTGCAATTCCACCACTACATTTTCTAATTATTGGCAATAATAATTATTTGCTGCCGTAATATAGTTTTGTATATTTGCAATAAAAATTAAAGATATCAAAACAGACAAATTACATATTGATAAGTTGAATTCTCAATTCAAGAACTATTCTTTTTTTACAACTACTGATATTGTTGGGTTTTATAGAGAATTAGAAGATAAGGTAAAACAAACTACCATAAACTGGAGAGTTTATACGCTTATTAACATGGGGGTATTGACTCGAATTGGAAGAGGTAAGTTTATTTTAGGTAAAAAAAATATTTATTATCCTGAGCTTAGTTCGAAAATAAAAACGGTTTATAATAAGCTTAAAAAAGAATTTCCTTATGTAAATATTTGCATTTGGAACACATCAATTCTCAATGAGTTTATGAGACATCAAGCAGGTGTTTTTAATTTTATTCTCGAAGTGGAGAAAGATGTGACTCAATCCGTTTTCTATTTCTTAAAAGAATTAAAATATCCTGTTTTTATTGAGCCCACAAGTGATATTTTAGATAAATATCTGCCAATAGATAAAGAAGCATTTATTATTAAGCCTTTAGTTTCGGAATCACCCACTCAATCTGTTAATGGAATATCAACTATTTCGATTGAAAAATTATTAGTTGATATATTTTGTGATGATATCATTTTTTCAGCACAACAGGGTTCAGAAATGAGAACTATTTTCAATGAAGCTTTCTCTAAATATACAGTTAATCAAAGCAAAATGCTTCGATATGCTAGTCGGAGGAGAAAAAAAGAAATTTTTGAAGAATATTTAAGCACAATTAAAATTTATGGCAATAATGATAACAATGCTGCCAAATTATAGAATATGATTAGTAAAGAAAAGATATCAATAGATTGGATAAATCAAGTCTCGAAAAAAAATCGAAAGGTAGATAAAATACTAGTAGAAAAAGTAATTAAAACATTACTGTTACTTTAAGGGCTTGTGAAATATGAAGTACCATTTGTATTTAAAGGGGGAACCGCGTTAATGCTTCATCTTAATTCAACAAAACGCTTATCTATTGATATAGACATCATCCTACCAAAAGAGCTTGAAAATTTTGAAGGAATTCTTGATGAGCTTTCGTTAGAACAAGGTTTCTTAAGGAAAGAATTTCAGCATAGAGATACGAAATCAAAAATTAAAAAGGAGCATTATAAATTCTTTTATACACCGCTTCATAAATCAAACAAAGAGGAAGAATATGTTTTGCTTGATATATTGTTCGAAGAAATAAACTATACAAAACTTGAAAGAATTCCTATTCAATCATCCTTTGTGCCTATTGATGGAGAACCTAAATACGTAAAGGTCCCTTGTTTAGAAGATATGCTAGGTGATAAGCTGACCGCTTTTGCTCCAAATACGACAGGTATTCCATACTTCAAAAAGAAGGATAGTAAGAGTATGGAAATTATTAAACAACTTTACGATATAGGAAACCTTTTTGATGTTGTTGAAAATTTAGAAATAATAAAAACTACATTCTCGAATTTTGCAGCAACTGAATTAGCATATCGAGATAAAGAAGGCTTAAGCAAAAATGATGTGCTGGATGATGTTTTCCAGACCTCTCTTTGTATTGTTACAAGAGGAGCTGAAGGGAAAGGTGAATTTGAGCAACTGCAACATGGAATACGCAGAATTACCGGATTTATATTTTCTGAAAGTTACCATTTAGAAAAAACTATTGTACATGCCTCAAAAGCAGCTTACATTGCTTCTTTGATTTTGCATGACGCTAGTACTATAGAGAAATTTGAAGATCCAAAACAATTGAAGAATTGGAAAATTGGAGAGGAAATGAATAACAAATTAAACAAACTGAAAAAATCCAATCCGGAAGCTTTCTTTTATTGGTATAAAATTTACGAACTAACAACACAGACGAATTAAATGGGAATATAAACACTACATTACGCCGATAATAAAACCAAACAGTAAAATCACCCCGACTTTTAAAGATTTAGATTTCTTTCTAAATCTTTTTTTTTGCATATTATTCTGTTAAAAATCAATAATATTTAGTTGAATTTAAATTCAATTTTATTGTTACTCAATAAATTTTAAATTATCTAAATATTGAACTGTAATTGCAACTAACAAAACATCAACACAAACTTATTTTTCTCATCCTCCAAAATCTGTTCTCCATAACTCACATTCCACAAAATATTAGTTTCACTATCGACATTTGAGTTTACAGCATCTAATAGTTTTTCAAGAACTAAATAAAACAAACCATTATCTTCATGCAAATAAATCTGAAGCCAAACGGTCTTTATCTTTTTCGTAGTTCTTAGAAATACAAGAAACTGATTAAGAGCATTATAATCTCCACTTCCTTCAAATGTAAATTCATTCATTTGTAACTTGCCGGCATTTTTTAAAGAACCAATAATGTCTGCCATGTCAATACAACTTTGTGATGGAAATTTAGCTAAATCAGTAAATGTTTTTATTAAAGTTGAAATCTCTTTTACAACACCATCAACAGATAAATTATTTATTATATAATGTGGATTTTGTCTTTCAATTTTATCAGTTATGATAATCTCAATTACGGTTTTCTTAGTATGGAATCTGACAATCTCATTTACTTCTTCTATGCAATTATCTGTCGGACTATAGATAATAAAAAGTAAAGAAAATTTTTGGAAATTGTTTTTAATCAATTCATTTTGAGACAGGAATTCTGTTTCGAGAAAACCGTGCTTATTCAATCTGCTTACAATTTTTTCTCCATGGTTTCCAATACCTACTATTACTACTCTTGGCTCACTCATTTGTTTGATTTATTTTCAAAATATATAACCCCAAATTACTTCTATTTTACAATTGGGTAAATAATTTTGTAATTCTTGTATATCATCACTATTTGTTTCAAAATAATTTACATAAAGTGTTTTTAGATTAGGAATATTACTTAACTGTTTATAATCCATAATTTGTGGATGATAGATATATAGTTCTTTTAGTTTCTTACAATTATATAAATCAGAAATATGCTTAAAATCATTATTATAAATATTTAACTTTTTAAGTTTTTTCAATTTTGTAAGGGGTGAAAGATCTTTAATTTTGTTTCCCTCGATATTCAGCTTTTTTAGATTTTTGCAATGAACTAATGTGCTAATATCCCTAATATTATTATTGCAAAGATTTAGTTCTTTGAGTTTTCTTAAACCAGAGAAAGGAGAAAGATCTTCAATTTTATTTTCCTCAAGGCTAAGTGTTTTTAAATTCTTGAAATTTTCTATTCCTGCCAAAGAACGAATATCATAATGATATAAATCTAAATTCCGGACGAGCCAAAAACAATTAAATAATTTGATTT
>QMPG01000236.1 GCA_003648455.1 Bacteroidota bacterium | reverse complement strand
TGGTTCATTACTTGAAGCTGGTGTAAGAACTTATAGACGACTTGTAATGCTAGAAGATTTAATGCTTGTTTATAGAATAAGTAGAGCACCAGAAAGAAGAGTATTCTATATTGATGTTGGTAACTTAAATGCAATTGAAGCAAAAAGATTTTTAACTAAGATGAAGAACAATTATAGATCACAATCTTTCTTAGATGAAGGTGGAAAAATTAATAAGAAAGCAAATGTTATGTCTATTACCTCTGACATTTTCGTTCCTGTTAAAGAAGGTTCTCAAGGCACAAGAATTGAAACTCTTCAGGGTGGTTCTGCAATGGGAACTGGTAATGAAGATCCTCTTCTTACTTACTTCAAATCAAAGATTTTAAAGACAATGAATATTCCACCTGCCTATATGGGTGAGAATGCAGATAACTCAAGAAGTCTTTCTACTATTGATCAGAAATTTGCACGGTTCATTGAAAGAGTTCAAGCACAAATTGTTCAGGGACTTAATAAACTTGCAGCACTTGAATTATTCTTCAAGGGTTATAAGAAAGATGATCTTAGCGATTTCAAAATCGAACTTACTCCTCCTTCTAATGTAAAAGAAATTACTGAAATTGAATTGATTAATCAGAGAATGACTTTAATAGCCACTATCCAGTCCTTGAATTTATTTCCAAATGAATGGATACTAAAAAACATTCTAAAAATGTCTGACAAGGAAGTAGCTGATGTGACTCTTCAAAAGAAACTAGAAGGAAATGAAGCCCAAGCTGGTGGAATGGAAGCTGGAGTTCCGGGAGCTGGTGGAATGCCAGATTTGGGTGGAGCAGAAATGCCTCCTCCAGAAGGAGCACCCCCAGAAGGAGCACCCCCAGAAGGAGCACCTCCAGAACCTGCATTAACTGCTTCAACTATAATTAATATGTTCGGTAAAGATTTCTTAATAGAAAATAAAGATGACTTCTTTAAATTAATCAAAACAAGCAAGGATTATAATATACCAAGTCAAACACTTCCTATGTTTGAAGTAGCAGCTGAATTTATTACTGGACAATTAGATACCACTAACCACAAAATTAATAGAAATAATGTAATTGCAATGCTTTCAGTCAATGAGTTTAAAGGTATTAACTTTGAGGAAAGAACATTAAACCTTTGGGAAAAAGACTTCGATAAAGATTTAGATCAACTCGAAGAAGAAACTATTCATTGTGGAATGGATCTCTTAGAAGGATAATAAATGAGCATTAAAGATGTCTTTGAGTATAAACAAAATGAATATCAAGACTTATCAAAAGTAGAACAAGCAATCGCAGGAACAGCAGATGCTAACTTTGATTATCTTGGACTAGATATCGCAGGATATAATATTAATCTTTTTGACGATGCGGTCGGTACGACCCAACTCGTCCTTGATACTGATTATAATCTGCTATATCAAGATACTAAAATTACAGTCCTTGAAGCTGTAGATGTTTTTGCTGGATATAAGATTATTAACCCTGCTTATCAATCTATTCCTTTATTCTTAGATATAAGATGCGTTGGTGGTTATACTAAATTCACAGGTGGATTTTATCAATCAGTTGATTCTACAACTACAATAACTCCTCAATCTTTTGTCAATACAGTTTATGGAAATACAACGAGTGGAGATATAACTTTAACAGTAGATGATGCTCCCAGATTAAACGACAAAATGGTAATAGTTAATACCGCAGGAAATGTTATTAATATTACTATGACCGGAACTTCCGGAGAAGAAGTTCCAGCAAATTCCGCAAGAACTTTTCTTTGGGTAGGAACTGCTTGGTATTTAGTCTCTGATGGTATTGATGGTATTTCAGTTATTTGGCAAGGAAGCCAAGTTTCACCTCCAGGCTCACCATCTTTAAACTGGGGATATTACGATACAGTATTAAAAAAATCTTATATCTATGATGGTTCTTCTTGGCAGATAATGGCAATAGATGGAGTTGAAATTGTATGGAAAGGAAGTTTAGCAACTCCTCCCGCTGCTCCGGAATTGAACTGGGCTTATTATGATACGGTTTTATTAAAATCTTATATTTATAATGGTACTTCTTGGATGGTATTAACTCAAGATGGAATTGGAGTTCCTTCTGGCGGAGATACAGATCAAGTCCTACAAAAAAATAGTGCTGCTGATAATGATACTTCTTGGAATACACTTCCAATTGCTGCTTTTGAATCTCCTACTTATGGAGAAGAATTAACCGATGGAGAATTATTCCTAGACGGAACAAACTCTTTGGTTTCTTCTTCTGGAAGAAATCCAACTGCAGATAATATTATTACTGAACCAGCAAAAATTATTATTGATGGAATAGAAGTTAATAACCTTAATTCTAAATGGCCTGGATATAGAGGAACTTATCCTTTCTTTGATGATTATACAAATATAGGGAACGAAAAAGAAGCTGTAGCTAATCCAGCTGGCGCAGTTTCTACTGAAGGTGATTGGACAAAAATAACTGCAACTGGTGATGATACTGGTTCTGCTGCTTCTGCTTCTATAGTTTTTTCAAGTGCTCTTACGACTGGTGTAATTCGTGGTTTTATAAGAAGAGGAAACACAACAGAAACAGAAGTTTTCTTTTCATCTTCTGCTACTAATGTAAGAGTGAAAGTTCATTGGTCTTCTACAACAGTTTCAGTTACGAACGGAACAGATGTTAATGGCAGATTTATCACCGATGAAATCTATGAAGTAAATGTAATCAATACTGGAAGTGCTCCAGTGTCAATTTTCTTTATGGCTAAAGAATTGAATGGCTCAACTTTAGATGGAGAATATTCATACTTTAAAGATTTTATGGTAGTTGATATAGACTACACAGTTCCATATACTCCAAACTCACATATAACTAATAAGCTACAATATAATGTTGATTATTCAACTTCTACTACTTGGACAATCAGTGGATGGTTTTACGCTAATGAACAAGGAGTTACTCAATATTTATTAGACCCAGCACCACCCGGAAAACTTAATGATATCGCTATTTTTTATTATGGTGGTGACTGGACATTATCTACTGGTGATGGAACAACATCCAGCACTCTTATTTTAACTGGAGTAATAAACAATCAATTTAATCATTTTAAATTAGTTTTAACTTCTACTACTTCTGTTGGTATGTATATAAACGGTGGGACTGTTCAAAGTAAAACGACTAATCCTCCTGATGTTAATTTGATGTCAAAGGTTATAACCATTGGATGTGATTATGCTTTTGCTAATCCACTCTTAGGTTACATTCAAGATTTTAGAATTTACGCTGGTTCTGACACTTCAACAACTCATTATACAAATGGATTGCCTTGGTATAACCCTAATAAAATATACTTTAAGAACGGCACAGGTTCTATTGATGAAAAAGGAAATTTTTCAACAGAAAACATAACTTCTGTTAATGTTGGAAAATATACCATTGTATATAACACAGCAGATGATTCCTTAGACTTTAGATTTAGAGGTTAGCGATATGGTATCAACTGACGATTTAATATATCATATGAACTGCGATACCGCTGGGAAGTTTTTCAACTCAGCGTCTGGCGCTTCTTCATCACCTGTTTTCGACGCAGAGCAAGGAACTGGAAAAGTAAATAAGTATGCTCTTTATTGTAATGGAGACATTAAAGCAAATCAAGTAAGGGCTTATGCAACAAAAACTCCGACAACCGATTGGTCTATGGCATTTTGGATAATGTTGATGGATCACGACGTATCCGCTAGTTATCCAATTACGATGTCGTGGTCTACAGGATCATTGCCTTATTTCGCTTGCAATGCTTTGGCAACTGGTTGGAGACTTTCTTATAGAAACACATCTTCTACACAAGTAAGTATAACAGATTCAACTCCGGTAGTATTAAATACTTGGTATCACGTAACAGCAACATTTACTACAACAGCAACAAAACTTTATATAGATGGTGATTTGAGAATTTCCGGTGATGGTGCTCTTTCAATGGCCGCTTATGGTTCTGGAAACGATTTAGGAAGATACTACGCAGATACCAATTATGTATTCTGGGGAAAGATCGACGATTACAGAGTCTACGATAAAGTATTGAACACGGCTGAAATCGCAGAGATCATGGCGATTGAAAATGAACCTACGAAAATTAAATTCAGATCTAACGGAGATGTCGAATCAACAGGGATGGCTGAAGATATTGAATGGACCTTGATGGACAATTTCATCTCAGATTTGGATGGTGGAAAGTGCCCTTGGGATTCAGCCTTAGGCGGATTAAAAATTAACGACGCTGCTACCTTAACGGCCGCCGGATGGACATTCGATGTTTCCTCTTTTGAATCCGCAGGTTATGACCGCAAAAAAGGCTATATGCAAGCCTACGTCAGCGGTTCGGTTAATGGATATATCCAAAAAGCTCTACCCGCTGGTTACGATTATGTAAAAGTGAAGTGGGCGAATTTTCAAGCCGCAACGTGTCAATTATTTCTCGACGGAGCGTTGGTACAAACGGCTTATGGTGGTCCCGGTCTATATGACTATGGAACTCCTTACACTGGAACTCCAATATTGAAACTTGTAGAACAAAGTATTTTCCTGATCAGTGAAGTCTGGGTAGGTAAAAGCAGAGAGAAAAAAGTTTCGTTGAAGCCTGGGAAGGATCAATATACTCCGATTAAATCTTTAAGACGAACACAGAATTTTATGCCTTACGATCAGTGGACTGTAGGCACTGGTTCTGTTGGAGATTTCAATATAAATGGGAGTGCTACTGAAAATTATCGTATATGGGGTGGAGACCCTTGGGGCCAACCCACGATATTGTGGGAATGTCGCCCAGATGCGGTTTCTGATAATGATGGTGGCTGGAATCAAACTCCTTTTCCAGTTAACAGTTTAGATACTTACAGAATCAGTGTCTGGATCAAAAGAAATAGTATAACTGATGGTAGAATGCATCATGGGCTCAACGGGTATGGATCAACGAATGGCGTTTATCCCGTAAATTCGAGCACTATCAATACTAATCCATATATGAGAACAACAATCACAGAAATGCTTGCCGATAAATGGTATCTCGTTGTCGGATTTGTGCATCCGCATAATTATGCCACAACAACAAATCATGTTCATAGTGGTATTTGGACTAAAGAAATAACTAAATTGGCCGTAGGGAATCAGCTCGATTTCAAATTTCATTCTAGTACGACATCATTAAGAGCTAGGACGTATCTTTTTTATTCAACGAATACAGCTCAGAGACAATGGATGTGTTACCCGATGGTTGAAAAGATAGATGGTACTGAATATTCATTTTATGATCTTCTTAATGGTAAAGCTTACAGTCAGGGAAGCAAACTCCCTCAAAGTCAAACTACTTTAACAGCGGATTTTAAAATAATGAATAATGAAATAATAACTAATGGTGAATTAGTACTAGTTTAGGAGAACAAATGAGTATTAATGACGTTTATGAATATAAACAAGGTGAATA
>QMPG01000235.1 GCA_003648455.1 Bacteroidota bacterium | reverse complement strand
TTGGTGTTTTTAAAACCCCAAATTTGGGTACTTCTAATGCGGGGTTTACCGCTTTACTTTCCGCTATCCATCGCTAATTCATGCAATTCACTTCGTTTTTGCATGAATAAAGCGGGTTAATTTGGTAAATAGCCGTTGCACGGTTCATTTAATTTATTGCGAAACGCTGATTGACAATTTGTTATTAATCAATTTATCCGTGCCACGGCAGAAATTCCCTCTTGGAGAAGAACATGTCCCGTACCGAAGGTCGGGAGGGTTAGGGAGATTGATTTTTAATCATTTTTACTTTTAAAGACCTTAAGGTTAAAAAAACTTAAGGTCTTTTCAATAACCGCAGATGCAAAAAAATTACGAATGAATTTAAAATTAATTGTTTATTTCTTCAACTTTTTCATTCAACGATTTAAACCCATTACCTAATATCTCTTTAGCATCGCTAACAGTAATAAAAGCCTTAGGGTCAATTTTATGAACAAAATCCTCAAGCATAGCTACTTCTCTTCTATTAACAACGGTATAAATAATATTTTTTTCTTTACCGTTATACATACCTTTTCCGTTAATAATTGTTCCCCCTCGGTTTAAATCTTTAATAATTTTATTTTTTATATTTTCATATTCATCAGATATGATAAACAATGTTTTATCGTAACTAACACCTTCAATAACAGTGTCGATAACTTTACCGGTGATATAAATTACAAGCCATGAATAAAGAGGAATTTTCCAGTCTTGGAAAACTATTAAAGCAATTAAAACAATAGCAGAATCAACATAAATCATTAACTGACCAAGAGGTAATTTTGTGTATTTTGCAATTACCATTGCAATAATATCAGAGCCTCCGGATGTAGCTTTTGATTTAAATATTAGTCCTAAACCCAAGCCAATTAATACACCACCAAAGATACATGATAATAAAATTTCATCGCCAAGATGTAAAGGATCTTCACCAACAAAATATGTTAATGTATCCATAAAGACAGAAGTTAGCACAAAACCAATAATGGTTTTAATTCCAAAACGAGGTCCTAATACTTTAATTCCAATTATGGTTAAAGGAATATTTAAGATTAAGCCGAACAAACCAATTGGAATACCATTTGGGCAACATGAGAAAAGTCCTGCAGTTAAATAGTGAACTACAATTGCTATACCATAAACTCCACCGGGTACAATTTTATAGGGTGATATAAAAAAAACAAATCCGGCAGCAAGAATGAATGAACCTAAAGTTATTAAACTATAAGAAACAAACCATTTTTTTGAAAAAATTTTTTCTTTCGATATGAATGACATAAATAAACAGTTTTAAGTTGTAAATATGCCACAAATTTATTGACTTTTTTTATCTTTTTCGTTTAAAATGGAAAAAAATATATATATTTCACTCTTGTTATATTGTTGATTTATAGTTTCTTATACTTGAGAGGTGATAATAATATAAATTATTACCTTAATATGCATTAATTATAAATGAATTTAGAGTTTTGTTTCAGTGTCTTTTTTAATAATAAATAGCAATCCAATGAAAGTAATTAATCCGTTAAGAATAAGCAATTCGAAACCGAATTTATAACCATTAAACCAGAACTCAGAGAAATGATTAATAACTAAACACATTATTGGTGAAGAAATAGCAATATATGGAACAAGTTTATCTTTTAATTTATATTTAGTAAACAAACCAAAAGCATACATTCCAAGAAGAGGTCCATAAGTGTAGCCTGCAACAGTGAAAATAGCACTTATAACACTTTGATTATTGATTGCCCTAAAAATCATAATTAAAACAGCAAGAGCGATAGAAACACAGATATGAACCTGCATTCTGACTTTTTTTCTTTTATGCTCGTCTTTAATTTTTTTTCTAATATCTAAAATATCAATTGTAAATGATGTTGTTAGAGCAGTTAATGCCGAATCTGCACTTGAATATGCTGCTGCTATTAATCCTAAAATAAAAAATATACCAACAACAGGAGGTAAAAAACCTTTTGTTGCAATTATTGGAAATAAATCGTCGGTGTGGGCAGGAATTGTTACGCCATTTTTTGATGCAAAAATATAAAGTAATACTCCAAGCGACATGAATAAAATGTTGGCTGGAAGAAAGGCAAATCCATACCAATACATATTTTTTTGTGCATCTTTTAAATTTTTGCAACTTAAATTTTTCTGCATCATATCCTGATCTAAACCTGTCATTACAATTGTAATAAAAGCACCACTGAAAAATTGTTTAAAAAAGTTGCGTTTATCGTTCCAATCATCAAAAAACCATGTTTTTGAAAGTTTACTATCGGCAACAGCATTAACCATTTCTTTAAAATTGAAATTTAAACTAGAGGAAATAAAATAAATAGCAAAACCAACAGCCAATAGCATGAAAAGGGTTTGTAAAGTGTCTGTCCAAACAATTGTTTTTATTCCGCCTTTAAACGTATATAACCAAATGAGCAATATTGTTAAGCTAACAGTTACAATAAAAGGGATGTGCCAATATTCGAAAATAACCAGTTGCAAAACATTAGCTACAATAAACAAACGAAACGCTGCGCCAATTGATCTCGATAAAAGGAAAAAAGAAGCACCGGTTTTATAAGAATAATGTCCGAAACGTTTTTCAAGATAAGTGTATATTGATGTTAAATTAAGATTATAATAAATTGGTAATAATATTTTTGCAATAAAGAAGTAACCCAGCAAATATCCCAAAACCATCTGTAGATATGAAAAATCGCTTGTGCCTACCCATCCCGGTACAGAAATAAAAGTAACTCCCGAAAGTGATGCACCAATCATTCCAAAAGCTACAACAAACCAGGGAGATTTTTTATTACCTACAAAAAAGGTTTCGTTGTTTGCATTTTTACCTGTAAAATAGGAGATGATAAATAAAAATGCAAAATATATTATTATTGTAATTAATATTATTGTTGGTGACATAAATGTATAATAATTTTTAAAAACGTAAAACTATATTTAACATTCGACAATCAAAAGATAATGTTAATTTTTTTATTAATTTTACACACTATAATGAATTTATTATATATACTTTACGTTTCGGCGAGCTCAGCCGAGCCGTAATGTGATTTGTCATTTGGCTATTTAATGACTATGATGTTATGTTAAAATTATAAGCTGGATTTTATTTTGAGGAGCCGGGATATAAGAAAAAAGATAAATGTATTAAATGCCTTTGTGTAACTTTAGGGCTTCTTGTGACATAGCTATTACACAAAGAATCACAGAGTTCACACTAAGTTTCACAAAGAAAAATGAATTATAATTGTTTATAGTATATTAAAATTTAAGATTAAAATGGACATTAATCAGTTTTCTTCAAAGTTGTTAGAAAATGCAGTAAATGAATTTGCAAAGTTACCCGGCATAGGCAGAAAAACAGCATTGCGTTTAGTATTGCATTTGCTAAGGCAAGATGTTGAGCAAGTAAATATGTTTGGTGAAGCAATAATTAAATTAAGGAACGAAGTAAAACATTGCAAGGTGTGTAATAATATTTCTGATAATGATATTTGTGAAATATGCTCTAATCCATCTCGTGACCATTCATTGATTTGTGTGGTTGAGAGTATTAAAGATGTTATTGCTATTGAAAATACTCATCAATATAATGGTATTTATCATGTTTTGGGAGGAATTATTTCACCAATGGATGGTATTGGACCAAATGATTTGAAAATTGACCTTTTAGAGAAAAATGTGGCTAAAGGTGATGTTAAAGAATTAATTTTTGCCTTAAGTACAACAATGGAGGGCGATACAACAAATTTTTTTCTGTATAAAAAATTAAGCAAATATAATGTTGTTATGTCAACAATTGCCCGCGGAGTTTCAATTGGTGATGAGCTTGAATATACCGACGAGCTTACATTAGGACGTTCAATTGTTAATAGAACTCCGTTTGAATCTTCTCTTTGATTTATTGCATGTAACTTAGATATTTAAAAACACTATTATAATTAAGAAAATTGGATAAAAAAGCATTATTTAAACAACTGTTGCCCGGATTTTTACCAATAATAATATTTATTGCAGCCGATGAGATTTGGGGTACAAAAATCGGTCTTATTGTAGCTGTAGTAACGGGTATTTTAGAACTTATCTATACTTATATTAAAGAAAAAAGATTTGATAAGTTTATTTTGTTCGACACTGCTCTGCTTGTTGCTCTGGGTTTAATATCAATATTGTTAAACAATGAGATATTTTT
The DNA here is from genome assembly GCA_003648455.1 of Bacteroidota bacterium. The sequence goes on along the minus strand of QMPG01000235.1, from coordinate 1,249 downwards.
TAAATTAAAACCTGCGTTTATTGGTGTATTGATATGTGCTGTTCTTGGTGTTTCTGCTTTTTCTTCGCACAATTTGATGTTATTGATGTCGAAAAGATATTTGAAAGATATGCAGATTGATACAAATCAATTAAAAGCATTAAACAAAAGTATTCGAATTATTTTTTATCTTTTTAGTGTTTACACGCTCCTGGTTTTATACTCTGCTTTTTATATGTCAAACGAAGCATGGGCTTTTATTAGCGGTGGGCTTTTTTACATCCTATTTGGTGTTTATTTTGTTTACGAACTAATAAACAATAAGCGAAAGCTGAAAAAATTAAAAAACGAAGAGTGGCTTCCTATTGTTGATGAAGAAGGTAAAGTGTTGGGAAAAGCACCTCGCTCAGTTTGTCATTCAGACAAAAGTTTGTTGCATCCTGTTGTTCATTTGCATGTGATAAATAAACAGAATCAGATTTTTTTGCAAAAACGACCAATGTTTAAAAAAGTTCAACCCGGGAAGTGGGACACTGCTGTAGGTGGACATATCTCGTTTAACGAAACTCTTGAACAAAGTCTTAAGCGCGAAACTCTCGAAGAAATTGGCATCTCGAATTTTGAGGCAAAATTAATTGGTACTTATAAATGGGAAAGTGATATTGAAACAGAACTGGTTTATATGTTTATTACTAATTACGATAATGAAATTAAGGTTAATAAGCAGGAACTTGACGAAGGTAAATTTTGGTCAGTAAATGAGATAAATAAAAAACTTGGAGCAGATGTTCTTACTCCCAATTTTGAATTGGAATTTGATATTTTAAAAAAACAGGTTCTCAAATAGTATAAAGTTGAAAGTGAAAAGTTTTCATAGCCGTCATTGCGAGGGTGAAGCCCGAAGCAATCTGTTGATAATTTGCTCTTTCGGATTTGCAATCCGAAAGTATTAATATACTGCTTGTTAGTTCGGGATTGCAAATCCCTAACAGCAGAGTGTGCGAAACAAATTGCGATTATTAGCGATTCGGTATTATGTTGTCAAAACCTTTCAATCTTAATTTTTAAAAAAAATAAATTATGTAGTCCCCAACTTTTGAACTTGAGCCTGTTTAATTCTTATCTATTTATGAGTCTAATCTAAAAAGCAAGTATCTACCTATTTGTCATTCTGAACTGGTTTCAGAATCTACTGATACCATGAAAGTTAAAGATTCCGATCCGTCAGCTGACGGACGGAATGACAAAAAAGACCTTTTTAGACTGGACT
>QMPG01000234.1 GCA_003648455.1 Bacteroidota bacterium | reverse complement strand
TGAAAAGCCCCACACCCTGTAATTTCAAAAGTTCGTTTATTCATTCCATTTATGACAGCCGGATGCAAATTATTTAAGACTATTTTTGCTCCATTAAATGCTTTTGATTTTTCCTCATGATGTACATGTTTTCCTTGCATCATAGGTTTTATTCCATCATCATCTGCCCACACAGGAGGTAAATCTCCCCACATTTTCATGTCATATTTTGTCAGCTGTCGATACAATGCAATTCTTGCGGGATACATATTTCCAACATTTGTTATTTGACAACCAAATATTTGTTTTTCATCTTTTGTAAGTGTTGTTTTAAAATGATACTTTGGAAAGCAGGCTTGAGGTAAGTATCCTGTATTTATACGGAAATCAGTTTTTAGTGTATCTGAAATATATTTATCAACAAAAAATTGAACATCGTAATTTGCAGTTAAAAACATTGATTTTTTAAAATTTGAAAGAGCGTCCGGAAACCATATTACAACAGGGGATTTTGTAATATTTTTCAATCGCTTTACGTGTGATGCTGATAAATAATCGTGGAGAACAATAGTTAAATCAATTTTATTTTGCTCGGCTGTAACAAAAAGTTTTTTAACATCGTTATTTTTTACAAAACTCATCTTAGAAAACACCTCATTATACATTGTATATCTAATTGTATTCCAGCGTTTTCCTAATATAGAATTGTGTTTAAATTTTATTCCGGGTTCAAATCTGAAAACATTATGTTTCATTTCAGTTAATACTTCTGCAATATGTCTTCCGAAAGCTCCTGTATAAAAATTTCCTACAATAATTATATTCATTATTTAAGATATTGAACTGTTTATATTTTCTACAATAACATCGTAAGAAAAATCTTTAATTCTATTTAAAGACAGAGAAATTGCATTCTTACAAAAATCTTCATTTTCAATAACATATTCTATATATTGCTTTAATTCATCAATATTTCCTGTTTTGAAAATAAATCCATTTTTTCCATGTTCAATTAAATCATAAGCAGAACCGGGCATATCGGAACATACAACAGGCAAACCAAAATTCATTGCTTCATTTACAACAAGTCCCCAAGTTTCTCCAATTGTAGAAGCTAAAATAAGAACATCTGCAACAGCATAATATTTTGAGATTTCAGATTGATTTATAAAACCTGTTAAAATTACATTTTTTATATTGTCTTTTTTAATTTTATCTTCCATTTTTTGTCTCAATTCTCCCTCCCCCAACATAATCAAAGTTAATTTTGAATTTTTCACTAAACTAAATGCTTCGATAATATCTAATGGATTTTTCTTTTTCATATATTTCCCAACCGAAAGCAATATTTTATTATTAGTTGGAATTCCTAATTCTGCTTTCAACTGATTTTTTTTATCCTTATACTTTTCATATTCAGAAAAAAACATATTATTATCAACAGCATACGGAGCAAAAATTAATTTTTCGTCATTTACTCCATAATATTTGTAAAAATTTTTGTTTTGTGTACCAATGTACAGGAATTTGTCTATTATTTTAAAAAGAAAAAATTTTAAGGCTATTTTTTTTATAAGCAAAACTATTTTTCTTTTTTTTAACTCTTGATTCAAAGGACTTTCGGCACGCATCCATATTTTTGCTTTAAAAAGAAATGAAAAAAAATATATTAGCCAATTTGTGAAGTATGTCCATCCGTGAACAATTACAATTTCCGGTTTTTCCTTTCTGATTTTTTGTACAATACTCCAATTTACAAGTCCCCAAAAACTACCTGAGACAGCGGGTTTTAACGAGCTGTTTTTAACAAATTCATACTTGTATCCTTCAAACAAAGGTGTATCCCAGTTTATTTTTTTTCTAAATTGTTTGTCGATACCTCCGACAGTATGCTTTGTAAGATACAATACTTTTAAATCAATATTTTTTTGTTCTGCCATTTTTTTCAGTAATGGCGACTGATATTGAATAGGGTGTGAAAGTATGTATAGAATTTTTGTCATTTATTTTCCTGTAATAAGTTTTCTTAATTTTAATGTGTTTTCAAATCCTAATATTTTCGCTGTTTTTTTAAATTTTTCACCTCCTAAAACTACCGGTATTTTTCTATATCCTAAGTCTGACAACTTCGATTTTGCAATTTTAACTAAATCCGGATATCTATAAAAGATATAAATAAAATTTATGTAATTATTTGCTAATGCAGATTTAATTCGTTCAGTTCTTTCAACTTTAAAAATATTGTTTTGATATGATATGCAACTATCTAATTGAGATTTAGCATCTTTATAAGAACTCCGAGAGCTTAAATTATTCTCCACATTTCTGCGATAAAATACTTTTCCTTCTGTAAAAACTACTTTTGAAGACTGCAAGATTACTCTACAAAAAAATTCGCCATCGTCATTTAATGTTAACGATTCATCCCAACCTCCTGATTTTTCAATAATTTTTCTTGGGGTTAAAAAACAGGCCGGTTGCATCATATACCTGTTTTTCCATGCAATTTCAAGCCACTCCACAGGTTTTAAATTTTGCCAAAGTTCTGTTTTATTAAACTTTGTTTTCTCAATATCTCCGTAAAAATCACCCCAGCTGCAAGCAGTTACAATACTTTCGCCGTTTTCTTTGAAAATCTCAATTTGGTCTTCGATTTTATCTTCGGACAGCAAATCGTCAGCATCTAAATATTGAATATAATTTCCTGTTGATATTTCAAAAGCTTTATTTCTTGCTGCACTTGCACCTTTATTCTGTTGTTTGACAACAATTACATTCTTGTTTTCAAATTTCCTTGCTATTTCATATGAATTATCTTGCGAACCATCATCAACAATAATAATTTCAATATTTTTATATATTTGTTTTAAACAAGAATTTATTGTTTCCGAAATATACTTTTCCGAATTATACAAGGGGATTAATATTGAAACCTTTGGATTATAGTGATTCATATATTTCAAATAATTTTTTAAAGACTACTTTTGTCGAGTACTTATTTTTCACAAAATCAACGGCTTTTCTCCCCATTTCTTCTATTTTATTCGGATTATTGTAAAAGAACAACATTCTATTAACTAACTCTTCAATAGATTTTTCTTTAACAACATAACCTGTTTTATTATTTTGCATATCTTCCGGTAATCCTCCTGCGTCGGACACAATAACGGGCAAACCAACAGACTGAGCTTCTTGCACTACATTCGCTTGAGCATCAATATTTCCATATTTATCTACAACTCCAAATAAAATAAAAACATCTGCTTCGTTTAGTTTATTGGCAACTTCCGAATGAGAAAGAGCTCCAAAAAAGAATATTTTATTTTCCAACTTATAATAAAGGACTTTTTTTTGCCATTCTTCATCTTCATTTTGTGCTCCGGCTCCTACGATATGATATTTTATATTAACATTAGGGTTTTTCTTATATAAAAAATTCATAGCTTCAATAACCAAATTTTGCCCTTTCCAGTCAATTAAACGTCCTACTGTAATAAAAATAATTTTTTTTTTCTCTGCATTATACTTTTTGGGGACAAATACTTTTTGATTTATATTAGAAGGCAAAACAGTTAGAGGAATAATAGAGTTAGTTATTGTCTCATACTTTTCCAACAAATCACTTGTAACAAATAATATATAATCACAATATTTTTCCAACATTTTATAATTATCTTGACTCTTTATTTGTCTATAATCGTTGATATCGTGACCATAAAAAGTTGTTACAAATTTTCCTTTTAATAAACCTAAATTTTTAATCATACTCACTTTATTACCAACATTTCCAAAATGAGCATGAATAATATCAAATTCTTGATATTCTTTTTTTAAAAAAGGTAAAACTTCAAAGAAAAAGTATCCCTTTACTGCATAATTTCCATAATATTTTTTTGAAAATGATTTTATAAGAACTTTAAAATATTTTAAGTGTGTAAAAAAAGCTATAAATATTTTAAAAAAACGTATAATTCCTCTTCCCGGATTTTTTCTGTAAACTGTTTTTTCAATAAGGTTATAATCTTCAACAATCTTATGAACCATTCCGGTTTTATTAAAAGCATCAGAAAAAATTGTAACATTATGTCCTTGTTTTATTAGTTCCACAATGTGGTTAATAATAAAAGTTTCAGATATTGCCGGAAAACTTGCAACAACAACTGCTATTTTTTTCTTTTTCATTTTTTTCTAATTTTTCTAAAAAGGAAAACTATAAAATTAGGGATAAAAGGTTTATCCATAAAGCCTTGCTTATCTTTTATATAATTTTTTTCCTTTTCCTTTGCATTTAACAGGCTGTTTATTACTTTCCTGTACTTATCTGCTTGAACAGCCGGATTGAAATTGTCATTTGTACTTTTAATTGCATTTTCTTTTAATTTCTCCAATAAATTTCTGTCAACATCTATTTTCTCAATAACATCTGCATACTTATTTGGTGCATTAACTGGAAACGTAAAACCATTTACTCCATTTTTTATTATTTCGGGTATTCCGCTGGGCAAATCTGACACAAGGGGTACTAAACCTATTTTCATAGCTTCTATTATTACCACAGGAAAACCTTCGGCATGAGAGGGCAAAATAACAATATCATTTTTAAGATAAATTTCATACACCTCTTTATTTGTTAATTTTCCCTTCCAAATAACATTTTTGTTATTCCAAGTTTTTTGTAACTGATTTTTATCTTTTCCAAATCCTACAATAGTCCAGTTTACACCAATATTTTTTTGTTTCAACAAGCTATCTATTTGAGGCAAATCAAAAATACCTTTTTCTTCGGTTATTCTTCCTACAAATACGATATTTAAAGTTTTTTCTTTATTTATTTTTCTAGTAACGTTATTATTTGGAACAGGCTGAGAAATATATTCATGTTTTATTTTTTCTTTACCAACAGTCTCAATTGCTTTATTTTTTATATATTTACTAACACTCACGATAGTGTCTATAATTCCCTGATATTTTTTTACATTTTCAAAATTATACTCTCCGGAACTGTGGATAATATGAATTGTTTTGTTTTTTCTTTTTATAGTGTTTAATGCTTGTAATTCAAAATAATCATTAGTTATAATAAGTGCATTTTTGGGAATTATTTTACAAAAACGTTTAAAAACAAAATATTTATTTTCCAAGGACGAGTATTCAAAAACAGTTGTAATATCGGTATCAAAATTGTCTGGTTTTTCGTCGTTTTTATCTCTCAAGTTTTTCACAAGAATGACCTGAAAAAATAATTCTTTATGATTTATAAAATTTAAGATATTGCGAACAATAGCCGAAACACCTCCTTCTCTATAAGGCAAAGTAATTACAATATATGAAGTATTTTCTTCCAAGAATATTATTTTATTTGTTTAAAAAGAACTATTTTTTTTTTGAATAATATTTTAAAACTTTCTTTTAAACCCAATTTTTTCACAAGAAGAATATTAAATAAATATCTTTTTTTGTCCTTAACAAGTCTTTGGGTAAAATATTTTAATTTTAAATCTAATTCTTTTTTTAATTT